>JBDIAJ010000007.1:0-49184 GCA_039812345.1 Nostocoides sp.
GCGTTCGGCCTCCCCGGCCTGATCGGCGCCGTCGCGGTGGTCGCGACCCGGCACCGGGTCGACGCCCGCCGGCAGATCGTCGCCGGTGCGGCCGGGCTCGGCGCGGCCGGCCTCCTCCAGGTCGCCCTGGCGATCCCCTCGTGGGGCTCGGTGGACGCCCTGGTCAACTCGCACACCGCCTGGCCGCACGTCGTCGCAGCGGCCGGGCTCGTCATCGCCCTCGCCGGGGCGATGCGCGCCAACCCCGCACCCCCGCAGAGAGCACACCGATGACCGACCAGCCCACCCCGCCCGCGCCGGACTCGCCCGCCCTGGTGAGTGTCGTCGTCCCGACCCGCAACAATGCACGGACGATCGCCGCCTGCCTCGATTCGGTTCGGGCGCAGACCTATCCGGCGATCGAGCTGATCGTCGTCGACAACCACAGCACGGACGGCACCCCGGACATCGCCCGGGCGCGCGCCGACGCGGTCATCACCGCCGGGCCGGAGCGCAGCGCCCAGCGCAACACCGGCATCGCGGCCGCGGCCGGGGAGTGGGTGCTCTGGCTGGACAGCGACATGAACCTGACACCGGAGGCGGTCCGGGCCGCCGTCGACACCGCCGCCTCGAGCGGCGCGACCGGGATCGCCCTCCCGGAGCGGACCATCGGCGCCGGCTTCTGGACCGCGTGCCGGGCCTTGGAGCGCGAGTGCTATCTCGACGAGCCGTGGCTGCACAACCCGCGCCTGATCCGCCGCTCCTACCTGCTCGACGGCGGGGGCTTCCACCTGGAGATGTCCGGCCCCGAGGACGCCGACCTGCGGCTGCGGATGCGCGCCGACGGCGCCGGTATCGCCTTGGCGCCGGTCCTCATCGACCACGACGAGGGCCGCCTGACCGTCGGGGACGTGCTCGCGAAGCGCTACTACTACGGCCGGTCGATCCCCGCCTTCGCCGGTCAGCACAGTGGCGCGGTCGGCGCCCAGGGCCGCACCGTCCTGCGCGCGTATGCCCGCAACTGGCGGCGCCTGGCCAAGGATCCCGCCCACGCCGCCGGCATGGTCTTCCTTCGCGCGCTGGAGGCCGGCGGGTATGCCGCCGGCGCCCGCCGCGGCGCGAAGGACCGGGCCGGTCGGTGACCCGCGAACTGCTCTGGGTCTCCCTCCCCGACCAGCGCGCCCGACGCGAGGTCTACTGGATGTCCCGTATGCCGCGCACGCACGTCACCGCGCTGGCCCGCGAGGCCCCCGACGGCGACATCACCTGGGTGCCGACGACCTATGTCCGGCCGATCACGCGGTTCATCGAGGCCGGGGCGTTCGGGTGGGCGCGCGGGGTCGGGGAACGGGACCCCGCGGCATACGACTGGGTGGCCTCGCTCGAGCTGTGCTCGCTGGTGACCGGGCAGGCGTCGCGGTGGCGGCGGGCGGCGCGCGCGCGTGGCGGGCGGGTGCGGCAGGCGGTCATCACTTGGGAGAACCTGCCCGACCAGCCGCTCTATCGCCTCCCGCCCTACAAGCAGGCGGTGGACTCCTGCCGGGACGCCGACCTGCTGTTGTGCATGGTGGACGCGGCGCGCGATCACCTGCTGGCCAACGGCTTCGACGACGACCGCATCCGGGTGGTCAAGCCCGGGGTGGACACCGCGACCTTCGTCCCGGCCCCCCAACCGGTCGACGAGCCGCGGGTCGTCTTCTGTTCGCCGCTCGCGCCCAACAAGGGCATCGACCGGGTGCTCGACGCCATGGTGCTCGTCCGCCGGCAGGTCCCCGAGGCGCGACTCGCCGTCGCCGGCCGGGGGCCGCTGCAGGGGCTGGTCGAGGCGGCCGCGGCCGACCCGTCGCGCGGCGTGGAATTCGTCGGGAGCCTGGCGCCGACGACGGTGCCCGGGTTCCTGCGCACCGGGGCCGTGTTCACGACGGCGCCGCGGCCGACGTGGAAGTGGACCGAGCAACTCGGGCTCGCCTACCTGGAGGCGATGGCGTGCGGTCTGCCGGTGGTGACGACCGTCTGCGGCACCAACGACGAGGCGGTCACCCCCGGCAACGCGCTGGTGGCCGACGACGTGGAGGCCCTCGCCGACGCGCTCGTCGGGATGCTGGAGGACCCCGCCCGCCGGGCCGCCGTCGGCGCCGCCAACCACGCGCACGTGCTGGCCCACCACGACCTCGCCACCCAGTGCGCCCGCATGGGCGAGGCGTTCACCGAGTTCGAGTCCCCCTGACCCCCACCCCCGTCGAGAGGTCAAACAAACCTCGTCGAGAGATCAAACAAACCTCGTCGAGAGGTCAAATAGCAGGCGTCGAGAGGTCAAATAGCAGGCGTCGAGAGGTCATCCGCTCCGCGGAATGGGATCGATGATCTCTCGACCGTGCTTATGTGATCTCTCGACGAGGTTTGTTTGACCTCTCGACGTGACCTATGTGACCTCTCGACGAGGTTTATGTGACCTCTCGACGACGGAACTGACGTGACGCTCCAGCTCGGTCCCGGTGCGTTCCCAGCTGAAGGAGCGGGCGTGGCGGCGGGCGTTCGCGCCATATTTCCCCCGCAGGTGACCGTCGGCCAGCAGGCCGTCGACCTGGGCGACCAGCTCGGTGAAGTCCCCGGCGAGCAACCCCGTCTCGCCGGCGACGATCGACTCGGTGACGCCACCGGCATACGCGAAGGCGATCGCCGGGGTCGCGTGCAGGCCGGCCTCGACGATCGTCAACCCCCAGCCCTCCTTCTGCGAGGGCATCAGGACGACCCACGACTGCGCGAGCAGCCGATGCTTCTCGGCCTCCTCGACGAACCCGTGGAAGTGCACCCGCTCGGCCACCCCGGCCGCCGCCGCGTGCGCCCGCAGATGGTCCTCCCAGTACCCGTTCCCGACGACATGCAACTGCAGCGTCGGATACCGCTCGGTCAGCGCGGCGACGACATCGATGGCGACCTCGTTGTGCTTGTGCGGCACCAGGCGACCGAGCACCATGAGGCTCGGCTCGGCCGAGCGGGGGACGTCGGCATAGGTCTCGAGGTCGGCGGGCTGGTCGTTGCCGGAGTAGACGACGGTGACCCGTTCCGGCTCGATCCCGAGGCCGGCGAGATCGGTCCGGGTGGCCTCCGAGACGGTGACATAGGGCGATCGGCGATACACCCACGGGGCGGCCCGGGACTCGAGGAACCACCCGAGCGTTCCGAGCGCCCGCCCGAGCACCATCGGCCACTGATCCTCGTGCACGTGGTGGACGATGTTGACGACGGGGACGCGCGCCACCAGCGGCGACCAGAAGGGCACGCCGTTCTGGACGTCGAGGACCAGGTCGTAGTCGCGGCGGTGCCGGGCGAGGTGGGCGAGCGCGTGCGCATAGACCCCGAACCGGCTGCCCCCGCGCACGACCCGCACCCGGTCGTGCCACGTTCTTCTGGACGACCCCGGAAAGCGCGCCGTGAACAGGGTGACGTCGTGCCCGTGCTCGGCGAGGATCTCGGCCGTCCGCTCGACGAAGGTCTCCGACCCGCCCGCTTCGGGGTGCTCGCGGTCGCGCCACGAGAGATAGAGAATGCGCAGGGGCACCCGCTGCCCGGCTTCGACCACGTCCGACCTTCCCGTCGTTCCCGACGCCTGGGCCGGGTGGTTACTCGCCATTAGGATAGCGGCGTGCAGCGGCCGACAGACACACTGGAACGCGGCCGTCCCTGCGAGATCTGCGCGGTGCCGACCCGGCCCTGGCACCTCCTCGGCGGCGGGGCACTCGAGCGCTGTCCCGTATGCCGACACGTCCGTCGCCCGCTCGACTCCGCCCCGGCGCGGCACCGCGATCTCGCGTACGGCGGCGATCCCGGTCTCGACCGGTGGCGGACGGCCCTGACCTACCGGGCGCTCGTCGCCGACGGTGTCCCGCGGAGCGTCTTCGAGATCGGGTATGGGGCCGGCGCCCTCCTGCGCCGCTTCCACGACGCGGGCGCGCGGATCGCCGGGGTCGATCCGGGGCAGCTCGACGTCGACGTCGACCCGGTGGTGCGCGAACACGGCCGCCTGTGGTCCGGGCCCGCTGAGGAGTTGCCGGACGCGTGGGTGGAGGCGGATCTCGTTGTCGGCGTGCACGTTCTCGAGCACGTCGGTGACCCGCACGAGACGCTGCGCAAGGCCGTGACGATGCTCGAGCCGGGCGGGCGCGTCGCCGCCCTGACCCCGGCCGGCGACTCGTGGGGGCCGCGGACCTACGGGTCGTCGTGGTGGATGCTCGAGGATCCGACCCATGTGCGCTTCTTCTCCGCCGACTCCCTGGCCCGCGCCGCCCGGGCGGTCGGGCTGGTCGAGGTCCGCGTCGACCGGCTGATCCTCGACAGCCTGACCACCGACGTGGGGTCGGTGGCGCGGATGCGCGGCATACGGCGCCCGGACGGGGTCCTCGGCAGCCTGGGCGTGCTGGCCGCGGCGCTGGCCACCGCGCCGGCCGTCGCCGGGCTGCGCGCGGTCGCGCCCCAGACCCGGCCGACGCTGCGCCTCACCGCGCGCCGGGCGCGCGCGTGACCCAGCGGAGGGGGCTGCGGCGTTCGCGGGAGCTGTTCGCCAGCTTCCTGGTCGAACAGCCCGATCCGGACCGGTTCTATGGCCACCTCGCCGCGGACTCGCTGGCGACCCTCGCCGACCATGTCGATGTCCGCGGCCTGGTGGTGCTCGACGTCGGGGCGGGGCCGGCCCAGTTCGCCGCGGCGTTCCGGGCGGCGGGGGCGCGCTATGTGCCGCTCGACCACGACCCGGGCGTCGCCTCGGTGGCCGACGGCGGGATCGTCGGGTCGGCGCTGGCGCTTCCCGTCGCCGACGGGTCGGTCGACGTCGTCTTCTCGAGCAACCTCCTCGAACACGTGCCCGACGTCGAACGCGTCGCCGACGAGATGGTCCGGGTGCTTCGGCCGGGCGGCGTGCTCTATCTCAGCTACACCAACTGGCTCTCGCCGTGGGGCGGGCACGAGGCGTCCCCCTGGCACTGGGTCAGCGCGGACTACGCGGTCCGGCGCTATCGCCGCCGGCACGGGAAGCTTCCGAAGAACCGGCTCGGGGAGACGATCTTCCGGACGAGCATCGCGCAGGGCCTGCGATGGGCGCGAGACAACCGCGACATCGAGATCCTCGCCGCCCGGCCGCGCTATCTGCCCGACGGGTTCCGGCACCTGCTGCGGGTGCCGGGCGTCCGCGAGATCCTCACCTGGAATCTCCTGCTCATCGTCCGGAAGCGGCCCGCCCGGCCGGCGGGATGAACGGCGGGATCCGCCCCGCCACCGACGCCCAGCGGGGGCTGGCGCGCTCCGGGGCGAGCCTGGCGGCGGCGACCTTCGCGTCGGGCATCCTCGGTTACGTCTACATCGTCGTCCTCACCCGCTCGCTCGGTCCGCAGAAATACGGCGAACTCGGCGCTCTCCTCGGCCTGACCGTGATCTTCGCCGTCACCTCCACGGCACTGCAGCTCGAAGCGACCCGGGCGGTCGCGCTCGACCCGCACGGCCCGACCGGCTGGATCCTGCGGCGCAGCCTCCTCGTCTCCCTGGGGACGACGGCGCTGGCGTTGCTCGTCACCCCGGTCGTCGTCGCGACGCTGCACCTGTCCTCGCTCTGGCCGGCGGTGGGGGTGGCGGCGGTCCTGCTCCCGCAGACCTTCATCGGCGGGCAGCTCGGCATCCTCCTCGGGTCGGGGCGGCACGTCGCCTTCTCGCTCCTGCTGACCCTCAGCGCGGCCAGCCGCACCCTGGCGGCCGTCCTGACCGCCGTCGTCGGCGGCGGTCCGAACTTCGCTCTCTGGGCGACGGCCGCCGCCGCTCTGGTCGTCAACGGGGTCGGGGCTGCCCAGCTCCGCCGCGGCGCCGCCGGGACGCTCCCCGCGGGCCGTGGCCCGGATCGGTCGACGACCGGGCCGGCTGCGGCCCTCGAGGAGAGCCTCGTCGCCGGCAACGAGACCGTCGTCGAGGTGGGCCTGGTCGAGGCGGCCGAGGGCCGGGCGACACGGCCGGGCTGGGGCGGGCTGCTGCGGGCGAGCATCGGGGCCGGGGCCCTGCTCGCCCTCCTCAACGCCGACCTCCTGGCGGCCCGGTCGGTGCTCGGGGGCACCGAGTCGGGGTGGTACGCCTTCCTCACCCTCTTCGGGCGAGTCACGTTCTGGGGCACCAACTTCCTCGCTCTGTGGGTCTTCCCCCACGTCGCCGCCCGCGGTTCGGCCGGCCGCGCGGTCCGGGTCGCGCTGGCCGCGGTCGCCACTGTGGGCACGGCCGCGATCGCGGTCACGTGGGCCTTCGACGACGCCCTGACCCGGGCCGTCGCCGGACCGGCGTATGCCGCGGCCGCCCCCTATGCGCCCGCCTTCGCCGCGGTCGGGATGCTCCTCGCGGTGGTCCAGTTGGCGACGTACGTCGACGTGGCGCGGGCTCGGCATACGGTCTCGGTGATCGTGTGGATCGGCGCGTTCGCCGTCGCGACCGCCGTGCGCTTCATCGCACCGGTGACTGTCCGCGGCATCGTCACGACTGCCCTCCTCGTGCTCGCCGTCGTGGCCGGCCTGAGTCTCGCGACCCTCCTGCCCGGCCGCGGACGCGCCTGAGCCGCCCCGATGCCGTATGTCGCGCGGCTCAGTCGTCGACGACCGTCACCGTCACGGGGATGTTGCCGCGGGTGGCGTTGGAGTAGGGGCACACCTGGTGCGCGGCGTCCGCGAGCTGCTGGGCCTGGTCGTGCGGCAGCGTCGGGATGACGACCTCGAGGGTCACGGCGAGCGCGAAGCCGCCGCTGTCCGTGGGGCCGATGCCGACCTTCGCGCCGACGCTGGAATCGCCGATGTCCGCGCGCGCCTGGCGGGCGACGAGCTGGAGCGCGGAGTGGAAGCACGCGGCATACCCGGCGGCGAACAGATCCTCGGGGTTGGCCGCCCCGCCTCGGCCTCCCATCTCGACCGGGATGGCGAGGTCGAGGTCGACGTGTCCGTCACGGGTGCGGGTGTGGCCGTTGCGACCGGCTCCGGTGGCGAGGGCTTCGGCGGTGTAGAGGATCTGCATCCTCGCATCCTGGCACGACTGCCACCCGTGGACGTTCCCAGCGCCCGCGCTCGTGTCTCAGGTCAGCGCTCGGGTGGGGATCGGCTCCTCGGTGACCGTGCCGTCGGCGGCGCGCGTGACGACATACGCGCTCTTGCCGGGCTGCTCAGTGACCGCGTCGACGAGCTCCGTCCCGTGATAGACCAGCCCGACGCCGTCGTCGGTGCAGTGCGTCACGCCGAGGGTGCCGTCGCCGACGAGCCGGTGAATGGTGGGACGGCGCCGCGGTTCGTTGTCGTAGTGGACCCCGTTGCCGAACGGCAGCAGCGCCAGGCCGTTGGTCACCGCCCGCAGGTCCGGCCCGAACGAGTCGGTGCACCCGCCCTGATACCAGCAGATCGACCCGGCCGACACCCCGGACAGCACGACCCCGGCCTGCCACACCCGGCGGAACACGGGCCGCAGCTCGTGGACATCCCACACGGCGAGGAGGTTGGCGACCGAGCCACCGTTGACCCAGACGACGTCCTGATCCAGCAGGTGCCCCTCGATGTCGGCGACATTGGGCATCGGGAACAGGTGGACGTGGGTGAGGTCGAAGCCGGCCACCCGCGCCGCGTCATCGAGTTCCGCGGCGAACGCCCGCTGGTCGCCGCACGCCGTCCCGAAGACGGCGATCCGCGGCGCCCGGCCGGTCACGCCGGCCAACTCCACCGCGTGGAAGACGAGGCGGTCGAACTCCATCCGGGTCCGGGTCCCGAAGCGGTAGCCGCCGGACGTGGCGAGGATCGTGGGCTGCGGCGCGGGCATCCCGCCACCCTATGCGCCGATCACCCGGGCTGCCCGACGAGCCGGCGGCGCAGCCCGCGTTCACCGCTGCGCATCATCCAGTCGTGGTTGGCGACCAGCACCGGCCGGGCCAGACGAGCGACCGCGGGCGACCGCAGCACCCGGGCGAGCCCCGGCGCGGCGAGGTCGACCTCCTGACGATAGGCGGCGACGCTTCCGGGCCCTTCGGGGCGCACCTCCCACGACGCCCAGCCGGTCAGGTCCCCGGCGAGTCGCACGGCCAGCCGCCCCGCCGCCGCATCGGTGACCGCCCGGTGCAGCCGCAACCGCAGCGTCCACGGCAGCAGGCTGCGCACGTGCACCTCCCCGTCGTCGGGGCCGAGGCGGGTGACGGCGCGGATCTGCGGCCACCAATCGGCATACGCATCGGCGGCGGCGAGCACCGCGAACACCCGGTCCGGCGGCGCCTCGACCCGCCAGGTGTGCGCGAACCGGAACGCGCGCCCCCCATCGCCCCCCTCCGGTGGCGGCCTCAGTGGCCGGCCTCGTGCCAGCTGTGCCCGACGCCGACGCTGACGTCGAGCGGCACGTCCATCGCGATCGCCCCGCCCATCTCGCGCCGGACGAGGGCCTCCACCGCGGCGGCCTCGCCGGGGGCGACCTCGAGGACGAGTTCGTCGTGGACCTGCAGCAGCAGGCGCGAGGTCAACCCCTCGGTGTCGAGCGCCCGGCGCACCCCGAGCATGGCGACCTTCATGATGTCGGCGGCCGAGCCCTGGATGGGGGCGTTGAGCGCCATCCGCTCGGCCATCTCGCGGCGCTGCCGGTTGTCGCTGGTCAGATCGGGCAGGTAGCGCCGCCGACCGAGCATCGTCTCGGTGTAACCCGTGGTCCGCGCCTGCCGGACGATGTCGCCGAGGTAGTCGCGCACCCCGCCGAATCGCGCGAAGTACTCCTCCATCAACCCGCGCGCCTCCTCGGTCGGGATCGTCAGCTGCCGGGAGAGCCCGAACGCCGACAGGCCGTAGGCGAGGCCGTAGCTCATCGCCTTGACCTTGCTGCGCATCGCCGGCGTGACGTCGGCCGGCTCGACCCCGAAGACCCGCGACCCGACGAACCGGTGCAGGTCCTCCCCCGACCGGAAGGCCTCGATGAGCCCCTCGTCGCCCGACAGGTGCGCCATGATCCGCATCTCGATCTGGCTGTAGTCGACGGTCATCAACGATGCGAACCCCGGCCCGACGACGAACGCCTCCCGGATCCGCCGGCCCTCCTCGGTGCGGATCGGGATGTTCTGGAGGTTGGGATCCTTCGACGACAGTCGGCCCGTGGCCGCGATCGTCTGCTCGTATGTCGTGTGGATCCGCCCGTCGTCGGAGACGGACTTCAGCAGCCCCTCGACCGTGATCCGCAGCCGGGTCGCGTCGCGGTGGCGCAGCAGCGCCTCGAGGAACGGGTGCCCGGTCTTGGCGAACAGCTCGGACAGGGCCTCGGCGTCGGTGGTCCATCCGGTCTTGGTCCGCTTGGTCTTGGGCATCCCCAGGGTGTCGAACAGGACGATCTGCAGCTGCTTGGGCGAACCGAGGTTGATCCGGTCCCCGCCGATCGCGTCGAAGGCGTCGTCCTGCGCCCGGTCGACCGCGTCGGCGAAATCCTTCTCCAGCGACTCCAGCCCGGCGACATCGACGGCGATCCCGGTGCGTTCCATCTCGGCCAGGACGTCGGTCAGGGGGAGCTCGATGTCACGCATCAGCTCCAGCCCGCCCGCGGCCTCGACCTGATCGCGCAGCGCCACCCCGAGGTCGAGGACCGCCCGGGCCCGGACGCAGGCATCCTCGACCTCGGCCTGGGTGTCGGTCGCGAAGTCGAGCATCCCCTCGGGCTGCTGGCTCTCGGCCCGCAGGTCCCGCCCGAGCGTGCGCACGACGAGGTCGGAGAGGTCGTACTGCCGCTGGTCGGGCTTGACGAGATAGGCGGCCAGCGCCGTGTCGAGTGCCACGCCGCGCAGCGTCCACCCCCGCGCCGCCAGGGCGTTGGCCGGTCCCTTGGCGTCGTGGAGAATCTTGCCGATCCCCGGGTCGGCGAGCCACGCCCCGAGCGCCGCGTCGCCGGCCGGGTCGAGCTCGGTCACATCGACGTATGCCGCTTCGCCCCCCTCCGTGGCCAATGCCACCGCCCCGACATCGCCGGTGCCGCGGGCCCACGAGCCGACGACGTGGACGCCGATGTCACGCCCCGCCACCGCGTGCTCGGCCAGCCATCCGGCCACCTGCCCCGTCTCCAGCCGCGTCGCGTCGAGGTCGAACCCGCCCTCGACCGCCTCCTCGCTGACCGTGTCGAAGGTGGTGAACAGGCGCTCGCGCAGGACCCGGAACTCGAGCGGGTCGAAGACCGCGTGCACCTGCTCGCGGTCCCACATCCGGCGCTCGAGGTCGTCGAGCGTCAGCCCCACATCGAGATCCCGGACGAGTTGGTTGAGCCTGCGGTTGCGCAGCACCTGGTCGAGGTGCTCGCGCAGCGAGTCCCCGACCTTGCCCTTGATCTGGTCGACGCCGGCGACGATGCCCTCGAGTCCGTTGAACTGCCCGATCCACTTCGCCGCCGTCTTCGGTCCCACCCCGGGGACGCCGGGAAGGTTGTCGGAGGACTCCCCGACGAGCGCGGCCAGGTCGGAATAGCGGTCCGGCGGAACGCCGTAGCGCTCCTCCACCGCGGCCGGGGTCATCCGGGTCAGCTCCGAGACGCCTCGAATCGGATAGAGCAGGGTCGTGCGCTCGCTGACGAGTTGCATGGCATCGCGGTCCCCGGAGCAGATGAGCACCTCCATCCCCTCGGCGTCGGCGCGGGTGGCCAGGGTCGCGATGATGTCGTCCGCCTCGAAGCCCGGCATCTCGATCCAGCGGATCTTCAGCGCGTCCAGGACCTCCCGCAGCAGCGGCAACTGACCCGAGAACTCCCGGGGGGTGGCCGATCGCCCGGCCTTGTACTCGGCATACTCCTGCATCCGGAAGGTGTCGCGGGAGACGTCGAAGGCGACCGCGATGTGCGTCGGCTCCTCGTCCCGCAGGACGTTGATGAGCATCGAGGTGAAGCCGTAGATCGCATTCGTGTGCTGACCGGTCTTGGTCGAGAAGTTCTCCGCCGGCAGGGCGAAGAACGCGCGGTAGGCCAGCGAATGACCGTCGAGTAGGAGGAGGCGACTCACGCATGGCAGCCTAGGGGCCATGACCGACAACCTCCCCTCCCCGTTCGCGGCCACCCCCGGCACGAGCCTCGTCGACCAGATGAACGCCCACCTCGGCGCGCTCAACGAGCGGATGGGTGTGGAGTTCCTCGAGGTCGCCCCGGAACGGATCGTCGCGAGGATGCCGGTCACGGGCAACACCCAGCCCTACGGGCTCCTGCACGGGGGCGCGAGCGTGGTCCTCGCCGAGACCCTCGGCTCGGTCGGTGCCGGTCTCGCCGCCGGCCCGGACCGGGCCGCCGTCGGCATCGACATCAACGCGACCCACCACCGCGCCGCCCGCTCCGGCTGGGTCACCGGAACGGCGACACCGATCAGCATCGGCGGGACCCTGGTCAGCTACCAGATCTCCATCCGCGACGAGGACGACCGGCTCCTGTGCACGAGCCGGATCACCTGCATGATCCGCGACCGGCCCCCGGCGTCCTGACCGCCGGAATCGTCATCGCCGGGATCGTCACCGGCGCCTAACCCGTCGCCGGCCGCCGGCGGTGGTGGGCGACGAGGCTCGCGGCCGGTGTCGCCTGCGGCCGCTGGGTGCGTGCCTTGATCAGGCGGCGTCGACCGAGGAGCAGGTCGACCTCGGAGCCGCCCTCCTCACCGGTGAGCTTGCGCCGCAGCACCGCGGTCGGCACGATCCGCCGGGTCACCGAGGAGGTGAAGCCGAGCCGGGCGAAGAACCGGTTGGCGAGCTTGTCGGCCGCGGGCACATTGGAGAGCACCCGGTCATACGCCTCGGACTCGGCGAGGGTCGCCACCGCGGTG
Source organism: Nostocoides sp. (assembly GCA_039812345.1). Lineage (GTDB taxonomy): Bacteria > Actinomycetota > Actinomycetes > Actinomycetales > Dermatophilaceae > Nostocoides_A. Next base: position 11,789 of record JBDIAJ010000007.1, read on the forward strand.
ACCAACGCCCGGCCGATCCCGTGCTGCCGGTGCTCGGGGAGGACGAAGAGTTCGTCGATCGCGACCGAGGAAGATTCGAGGAGTCCGTGGTTGCGCGCGTTGACGACGACGAAACCGGCCGGTTTCCCCTCATGCGTCGCGACGTATGCCGCGCAGCCCGGCCGGCGCAGCGCCTCCCGAACGCGGCCGCCCGCCGCGGCCCGGGCGGCGATCTCCTCACCGATCCCGCTCTCCAGGGCGGCACTCACCCACAGCTGGGTGAGGGCTCCCACGGCGTCCGGCGACACTCGGTGGACGGCGACGGTTGGGCGGACCACGGGAGACCTCCCGGCGGGCGAGTCGTGTTGTCGGGCAGGGAAAGGGCCCGGATCACCGGGCCCCCTTCCGGCACTGTACGACGATTACCCGGGAACGCGGAAGTGGCCCCGGCCACAGGCGCCCGACGGAGCCGTCCTGGTGTCACGGATGTGACCGGAGTGGCGTATGCCGATTCCCCCGACTCGCCGCCGGGCCAGTCGCGTCAGGCCTTGTCGATGCCGGCGATGACCGCCTCGGCGACCTCGCGCATCCCGAGCCGCCGGTCCATAGCGGTCTTCTGGATCCACCGGAACGCGTCGGCCTCGGAGAGCTTGAGCTTCTTCATCAGCACGCCCTTGGCGCGCTCGACCGCCTTGCGCGTCTCGAGCGCCTCGCCGAGGTCGGCGACCTCCTGCTCGAGCAGCTTCAGTTCGCGCCAACGCGAGAGGGCGATGTCGATCGCCGGGGAGAGGTCCGCCGCCGTGAAGGGCTTGACGATATAGGCCATCACCCCGGCGTCTCGGGCCCGCTCCACCAGCTCCGCCTGCGAGAAGGCCGTGAGCATGATGACCGGGCACAGGCGGTGCTTGCCGATCTCCTCGGCCGCGGACAGCCCGTCCATGACCGGCATCTTCACGTCCATGATGACCAGGTCCGGTTTGAGGTCGACGGCCAGTTCGACCGCCTGCTCGCCGTTGCTGGCCTGTCCGACGACGTCGTAGCCCGCCTCACCGAGGAGCTCGACGAGGTCGAGCCGGATGATGGCCTCGTCCTCGGCGACGACGACACGCCTCGCGCCCGCCTTCTCGGTCTTGCCCGCCTTCGTCATGACCATCCTCAGGGGATCGGTTGCTCGGGTTCCCGGGGTGGGAGCCGATGAGTGCCGGGAGCGGGACTTGAACCCGCACGCCTTGCGGCAACGCATTTTGAGTGCGCCGTGTCTGCCATTCCACCATCCCGGCGAGCACCGGCAGCATACCGGCTGCCCAACCCGGCCGCCCGCTCGCACCGACTCGCGGACGCCGGAAATCAGCTGGCGCTGAACGCACCTGTGCGGCGCACGGCGTCGCCGACCGAGTGCACGCGAAGGGCGTTGGTCGTCCCCTCGACCCCGGGGGGCGAGCCGGCGGCGATGACGACGCGGCTCCCCTCGGGACAGCGGCTCTGGTCGAGAAGTGCCTGGTCGACCTGCAGGGCCATGTCGTCGGTGTGCCGGACGTTGGGCACCAGGAAGGTCTCGACACCCCAGGTGAGGGCGAGCTGGGAGCGGGTCGCGGACCGCGGGGTGAAGGCGAGCATCGGCATACGGGGACGCAGGCGAGCCAGGGCGCGGGCGGACCCGCCGCTCGTGGTGAAGGTCACGAGATAGGACGCCCCAACGGTCGTCGCGATGTCCGCGGCGGCGCGGGTGATCGCCCCGGAGACGGTCTGGGCCGGGTGGTTGAGCGGCGCGATCCGGTCGAACCCGGTCTCCTCGGTGTTCTCGATGATCTTCGCCATCGTGCGCACGGCCTCGATCGGGTGCGCGCCCATCGACGTCTCCCCGGACAGCATGAGCGCGTCGGCCCCGTCGAGCACGGCGTTGGCGGCGTCGGAAGCCTCGGCCCGGGTCGGGCGGGGGTTCTCGATCATCGACTCGAGGACCTGCGTGGCGACGATGACCGGCTTGGCGTTGCGCCGCGCGACCTCGATGGCCCGCTTCTGGACCAGCGGCACCTGCTCGAGCGGGAGTTCGACACCGAGGTCGCCGCGGGCGACCATGATCCCGCCGAACGCGGCGACGATCTCGTCGAGATTCTCGACGGCCTGCGGCTTCTCGATCTTGGCGATCACCGGGAGCCGGAGGCCCTCCTCGTCCATGATCTCGTGGACCCGGCGGATGTCGTCGGCGCTGCGGACGAAGGACAGGGCGATCCAGTCGGCGCTGAGCTTGAGTGCCCACCGCAGGTCCGCCTCGTCCTTCTCGGACATCGCCGGCACGCTGACCGCGACACCGGGCAGGTTGATGCCCTTGTTGTTCGACACGGTGCCGCCCTCGACGACCTGGCAGACGACGTCGGTGGCCGAGACGGCGGTGGCGACGAGTTCGACCTTGCCGTCGTCGATGAGGAGGGTGTCACCGACCCCGACGTCTCCGGCGAGCCCCTTGAACGTCGTCCCGACGATCTCCTGGGTGCCGTCGACCTCGCGTGTCGTGATGGTGAAGGTGTCCCCCGCGACTAACTCGACAGGGCCGCCGCTGAACCGGGTCGTGCGGATCTTGGGGCCCTGGAGGTCGACGAGCACGCCCACGGCGCGGCCGGTCACATTGGAGGCCCGGCGCACGGCCTGATAGACGGCGGCGTGGTCCTCGTAGCTGCCGTGCGAGAGGTTGAGCCGCGCGATGTCCATGCCGGCCTCGACGAGTTGCTCGATGCGTTCGGGGGTGGAGGTGCTCGGGCCGAGGGTGCAGACGATCTTCGCGCGGCGCATTGCCTCAGTCTATCGGTGTAAGCGCTTACAGGGTGACAGCGCTCACACGCGTCCCGGTCAGTCGCAGAACACGCGTTCGTCCTCGGAGTGGACGAGGAGGTCGCCGGAGACATCCCGCACCGCGGTCACGGCCGGATCGCGCAGGTCGGTCCGCCAGAGGACCCGGCCGGACGCGTCGAGCGCCGCGATCCGCCCCCCGGTCGCGTCCACCCGGCCGGATTCCCCCGCCGCTCCGAGGACATAGGTCACCTCGACGCCGTCGAGGAGCGATTTCGGGCGGAAGCCGACATCCGTGCGCCAGGACCGTGCGCCGTCCGCGACGGCGTTCCGTCGCACGCTGCTGCCGTATGCCGCGACGAGACTCCCGCTTTCCGCCCGCGGCGGCGCGAGGACGAGAGTCGCGATCGGTCGGTGGCCGCTGCCCTTCGCGGCGGGATAGCCCCATACCGTGGCGCCGGTCCGGACGTCGAGGACCACGGCCGAGCCGCCCCCGGAGGTGTTCGCATCGGCGAACTCGCCCTGCAGCAGCACCGGCCAGCCGGGAAAGCCGGCGACATCGGCCGCGGCGACCCGGGTGTCGACCAGTCGTTGCCAGCGCAGCCGTCCGGACTCGGGATCGAGGGCCGCGACCAACCCCGGTCCGTCCCCGCCCGAGTTCGCCGTCGTCACCACGAGAAGGTCCGCGGCCGGCGTCGCCGTCATCGGTTCGGACCCGTGCAGTCCCGGCGTCCACTCCCACTCGGCGTCGAGGGTGGCGGCGCGCAGGCCGAGCACCCGCGTGGTCCCGGCGAGGATCACGAGGTCGCCGTCGAGCAGCGGCACCCCGTCGGCGAACTCCGAGCTGGTGCGCGCGGCGAGCTGCGTCCCATCGGCGGCCCGCAGGACCCGGATCGTCGTGCCCGTCCGGGTGACGATCCGCCCCTGGACCGCGGCGAGGCGTCCGGCGACCGCGGGCGACGCCCCGGTCGGCAGGACCTCTCCGTGCCCGGCGCTCCACACGGTGCGGCCGGTGGCCGGGTCCAGGCCGGCGACGTCCTCGGCGCTGCGGGCGAGCACGACCCCATCACCCCAGGCGACGGCGAGGAACCCGTCCCCGCCCGGGCGCCACCACAGGGGCCGGCCCGTCGCGACCTCGATCGCCCCGATGGAGCCGCCGGCGGCGAAGAAGAGCCGGCCGTCGCGGACGAGGAGGCCGGAATCGGCATACGACGTCGGGATGTCGGTGGCCCAGCGCACCGTGCCGGTCGCGGGATCGAGCCGCGAGATCTGGGCGCGGTAGTCGAAGGCGCACTTCTTCCCCGGCTCGAAGGCCGGGATCGGGAACGGGGTCGTCGGGGTGGCCACCCCACTGGGGCCGGCCGGACCCGCGGGAACGTTGAGGACCTCGGGCGTGCCGAGCCCACCCACGACGGACGAGCCCGACGTTGACGACCGCCAGGGCGCGACGCCGAGCCCGAACGCGGCCACGACCACAGCGAGGAGCGCCAGGCACCCGCACCCGCGTCGTCGCCGCATACCTCCTCCGACGAGGTGATCGCCGGGGAGGTTCCGTGGTCGTCGGGGTCAGACGGTCAGCGGGCGGTCGGTCGGGTTGATCGGGCGCGGCAGCTGGGAACCGCCGCAGAGATAGGCGTCGACGCCGTGCGCGGCGGCGCGTCCCTCGGCGATCGCCCAGACGATCAGCGACTGCCCCCGGCCGGCGTCGCCGGCGACGAACACCCCCGGCGTCGAGGTCATGTAGTTCCGGTCGCGCGCGACATTGCCGCGAGGGTCGAGGTCGACGCCGAGCTGCGCGACCAGTCCCTCCTGCTCCGGCCCGAGGAAGCCCATGGCGAGGAGGACCAGCTGCGCCGGCAGCACCCGGTCGGTGCCCTCCACCGGCTCGAAGCCCCGCTCGCCCATCCGGACCTCGCTGACGCGCAGGCCGCTGACCTGCCCGTCGGCGTCTTTGAGGATCTCGGTCGTCGTGATCGCATAGAGCCGGTCGCCGCCCTCCTCGTGGGCGCTGGCGACTCGAAAGATCATCGGGTACGTCGGCCACGGCTGCCCGGTCGGCCGGTCCTCCCCCGGCTGCGGCATGATCTCCAGGCTCGTCACCGACCGCGCGCCCTGCCGGTGCGAGGTCCCGATGCAGTCGGCGCCGGTGTCGCCGCCGCCGATCACGATGACGTCCTTGCCGTATGCCGTGACCTGCCCGGTCACGCGTTCGCCGAGGCTCGCGCGGTTGGCCGGGGGGAGGAAGTCCATCGCCTGGAGGACGCCGGTCGCCTCCCGTCCGGGCACGTCGAGATCCCGCGGGCGGGTCGCGCCGATGGCGAGGACCACCGCATCATACCGGTCGCGCAGCTGCGCCCCGGTGACGCCGTGGCCGACGCTGACGCCGCAGCGGAACCGGGTCCCCTCGGCCTCCATCTGGGCCAGGCGCCGGTCCAGGACGGCCTTCTCCATCTTGAACTCGGGGATGCCGTAACGCAGCAGGCCGCCGGGCTTGTCGGCCCGCTCGTAGACCGCGACGGTGTGCCCGGCCCGCGTCAACTGCTGGGCGACGGCGAGCCCGGCCGGGCCGGAGCCGACGACCGCGACGGTCTTGCCGGTGAGGCGTTCCGGCGGCTGTGGGGGGACATTCCCCTGCGCCCAGGCCTGGTCGATGGTCGTGACCTCGATCTGCTTGATGGTCACCGCGGGCTGGTTGATCCCGAGGACGCACGCGGTCTCGCACGGCGCCGGGCACAGCCGCCCGGTGAACTCCGGGAAGTTGTTCGTCGCGTGCAGCCGCTCGATCGCGTCGCGCCAGTCGCCCTTCCAGGCCAGGTCATTCCACTCGGGGATGAGGTTACCGAGCGGGCAACCGCTGTGGCAGAACGGGATTCCGCAGTCCATGCAGCGCCCGGCCTGCCGCTGGACCATGCCGAGATCGGTCGGTTCGTAGACCTCGTGCCAGTCCTTGATCCGGACCGGGACGGGCCGGCGGGCGGGCAGCTCCCGCTCCCTGATGGTGAGAAAGCCCTGTGGGTCAGCCACGCGATGCCTCCATGATCCGGTCCCAGACGATGTCGCCGTCGAGGTCGAGTCCCTCGGCCTCGGCGGTCGCGCGCACGTCGAGCACGCGCTGGTAGTCGCGCGGCAGCACCAGGGAGAACCGCGTCCTGGCGTTCTCCCAGTCGCCGAGCAGGTCCTGCGCCAAGGTCGAGCCGGTCTCGTCGGCGTGCCGCTGCAACAGGGCGTGGACCGCGGCCTCGTGGTCGGCGGTCAGCGGGAGGATGTCGACCATCTCGGTGTTGACCCGGTGCACCGGCAGGTCGAGGACGTAGGCGTAGCCGCCGCTCATCCCGGCCGCGAAGTTGCGCCCGATCCGGCCGAGGACGAGGACGGTTCCGCCGGTCATGTACTCACACCCATGGTCCCCGACCCCCTCGACGACCGCGGTCGCCCCGGAGTTGCGGACGCAGAAGCGCTCGCCGACGATGCCGCGCAGGAAGATCTCGCCGCTGGTCGCGCCGTAGCCGATGACATTGCCGGCGATGACATTGTCCTGCGGCACGAAGTGCGCCGACGGGCTCGGGGCGACGACGAGCCGCCCGCCCGAGAGCCCCTTGCCGACGTAGTCGTTCGCGTCGCCCTCGAGCCGCAGCGTCACGCCGGCGGGCAGGAAGGCGCCGAAGGACTGGCCGGCCGAGCCGGTGAGGGTGATGTCGATGCTCCCGTCCGGGAGTCCGCCGACGAACCGCTTGGTCACCTCGTGCCCGAGGAGGGTCCCGACGGTCCGGTTGACATTCCGTATGCCGAGGCGACCCCGCGCCCGCTCGCCGTCGTCGAGCGCGGGCCGGGCGATGGCGATGAGCTGGTGGTCGAGGGCCTTCTCCAGCCCGTGGTCCTGCCCGACACTCTGGTAGCGGGTGGAGCCGTCGGCCGGGGCGGCATCCTGGAGGATCGGCGCCAGGTCGAGCCCGCTCGCCTTCCAGTGGGCGACAGCGGCCGTGGTGTCGAGCGCGTCCACGTGCCCGATCGCCTCGGCGATCGTGCGGAAGCCGAGGGCGGCGAGGTGCTCGCGGACCTCCTCGGCGATGTACTCGAAGAACGTCTCGACGAACTCCGGCCGGCCGCTGAACCGCGCCCGCAGTTCGGGGTTCTGGGTGGCGACGCCGACGGGACAGGTGTCGAGATGGCAGACGCGCATCATGATGCACCCGCTGACGACGAGCGGGGCGGTCGCGAACCCGAACTCCTCGGCGCCGAGCAGGGCGGCGATGACGACATCCCGTCCGGTCTTGAGCTGCCCGTCGACCTGGACGACGATCCGGTCGCGCAGGCCGTTGAGGACCAGCGTCTGCTGGGTCTCGGCGAGGCCGAGTTCCCACGGGCCGCCGGCGTGCTTGAGCGAGGTCAGCGGCGAGGCGCCGGTCCCGCCGTCGTGGCCGGAGATGAGGACGACATCCGAGTGGGCCTTGGAGACCCCCGCGGCCACCGTCCCGACGCCGACCTCGGCGACGAGCTTGACGTGGATGCGCGCGTCGGGGTTGGCGTTCTTCAGGTCGTGGATGAGCTGGGCGAGATCCTCGATCGAATAGATGTCGTGGTGCGGGGGCGGTGAGATCAGCCCCACGCCGGGGGTCGAGTGCCGGGTCTTGGCCACCCACGGATAGACCTTGTGGCCGGGCAGCTGGCCGCCCTCGCCGGGCTTGGCGCCCTGCGCCATCTTGATCTGGATGTCGGCGGCGTGGGTCAGGTAGGCCGACGTCACCCCGAACCGACCGGAGGCGACCTGCTTGATCGCCGAGCGCCGCTCGGGGTCCAGGAGCCGGTCGAGGTCCTCGCCGCCCTCACCGGTGTTGGACCGGCCGCCGAGCCGGTTCATCGCGATGGCGAGGGTCTGGTGCGCCTCGAGGCTGATCGAGCCATAGCTCATCGCCCCGGTGTTGAACCGCTTGACGATCTCGGCGACCGGCTCGACCTCCTCGATCGGGACCGGCGTCCGCGGGGTCGCGCCGCCGAGCTTGAAGAGCCCGCGCAGCGTCATCAGCCGCTCCGCCTGGTCGTCGATCCGGGCGGTGTACTGCTTGAAGACGTCGTAGCGCCGCTGCCGGGTCGCGTGCTGGAGGCGGAAGACGGTCTCGGGATCGAACAGGTGCGGTTCGCCCTCGCGCCGCCACTGGTACTCGCCGCCGACCTCCAGGCGGCGGTGCGGCAGGCGCACCCCCTCCGGCGGGTAGGCCGAGGTGTGCCGGGCCGCGCACTCGGCGGCGATGACGTCGAGTCCGACCCCGCCGAGCTGGGAGACCGTGCCGGTGAAGTAGCGGTCGACGACCTCGTGGCAGAGGCCGATGGCCTCGAAGACCTGGGCGCCGCGGTAGGACGCGACGGTCGAGATGCCCATCTTGGACATGACCTTCAGGACGCCCTTGCCGAGCGCCTTGATGAGGTTCTTGACCGCCTTCTCGCCGGTGACGCCGGTCAGGGCCCCCGAGCGGACGAGGTCCTCGACCGACTCCATCGCGAGGTAGGGGTTGACGGCCGCCGCGCCGTAGCCGATGAGCAGCGCGACGTGGTGGACCTCGCGGACGTCGCCGGCCTCGATGATCAGGCCGACCTGGGTGCGGGTCTTCTCGCGGATCAGGTGGTGGTGCACCGCCGAGCACAGGAGCAGCGACGGGATCGGCGCGCGGTCGCGGTTGCTGTCGCGGTCGGAGAGGACGACGAACCGGGCGCCGCCCGCGATGGCGGCGGAGACCTCGGCGAAGATCGCCTCCAGGCGGGCCTCCAACGCCGCGGCGCCGCCGTGCACGTCATACAGGCCCTTGACGACGACGGTCGCATATCCGGGCAGGTCGCCGTCGGCGTTGATCCGGATGATCTTGGCGAGCTCGTCGTTGTCGAGGACGGGGAAGTCGAGGACCAGCTGCCGGGCGTGCGCCGGCGTCGCGGACAGGAGGTTGCCCTCGGGCCCGACCGCGGTGCCGAGGGAGGTGACCAGTTCCTCGCGGATCGCGTCCAACGGCGGGTTGGTCACCTGGGCGAACTGCTGGGTGAAGTAGTCGAAGAGGAGGCGCGGTTTGTCGGAGAGCACGGCAATCGGGCTGTCGGTGCCCATCGACCCGAGCGCCTCGGCGCCGTTGCGGGCCATCGGTGAGAGGAGGATGCGCAGCTCCTCCTGGGTGTAGCCGAAGGTCTGCTGGCGGCGCGAGACCGACTTGGCGGTGTGGACGATGTGTTCCCGCTCGGGGAGTTCGTCGAGCCGGATGAGGCCGGCGTGGAGCCAGTCGGCATACGGCATCTGAGTGGCGAGACCGGACTTGACCTCCTCGTCCTCGACGATGCGGCCCTGCGCGGTGTCGACGAGGAACATCCGGCCGGGCTGGAGCCGACCCTTGCGGACGACGCGCTCGGGGGCGATGTCGAGGACTCCGGCCTCGGAGGCGAGGACGACGAGGCCGTCCGCGGTGACCCAGTAGCGTCCGGGGCGCAGGCCGTTGCGGTCGAGGACCGCCCCGATGACGGTGCCATCGGTGAAGGTGATGCACGCGGGCCCGTCCCACGGCTCCATGAACATCGAGTGGAACTCATAGAACGCCCGCCGGTCGGGGTCCATCTCCTCGTGGTTCTCCCAGGCCTCGGGGATCATCATGAGGACGGCGTGCTGGAGCGAGCGACCGCCGAGGTGGAGCAGCTCGAGGACCTCGTCGAAGGAGGCCGAGTCGGACTGCCCGGGCGGGCAGATCGGCGAGAGCCGGCCGAGGTCGCCGGGGATGAGGTCGGAGGCGAGCTGTGACTCCCGGGCGGCCATCCAGTTGCGGTTGCCCTTGACGGTGTTGATCTCGCCGTTGTGGGCGATCAACCGGTAGGGGTGGGAGAGCGGCCAGCTCGGGAAGGTGTTGGTCGAGAACCGCGAGTGGACGAGGGCGAGTTCGGTGACGAACCGCTCGTCCGACAGGTCGGGGAAGAACGGCTCGAGCTGGCCGGTCGTCAGCATCCCCTTGTAGACGAGGGTGCGCGCGGAGAGGGAGGCGACATAGACGTCGAGCTCCCGCTCGGCCCGCTTGCGCAGGCAGTAGGCGCGGCGGTCGAGGTGGATGCCGCGGACGGCCCCGTCGGAGGCGGTGACGAAGAGTTGGGCGAAGTGCGGCATACAGGCGCGCGCGGCCTCGCCGACCAACTCCGGCAGGTGGGGGACGTCACGCCAGCCGAGGACCTCCAGCCCCTCCTCCTCGGCGAGGTCTTCCATCCGGGCCACGGCGTGGGCGCGGGCGTCCTCCTCGACCGGGAGGAAGACGGCGCCCACGGCATACGCGCCCTTGGCCGGGAGGGTGAAGGGGACGACGGCACGGAGGAAGGCGTCGGGCACCTGGGTGAGCATGCCGGCGCCGTCGCCGACGAGCGGGTCCGCGCCGGTGGCGCCGCGGTGGTCGAGATTGGTCAGGGCGGTGAGCGCGTGCCGGACGATGTCGTGACCCGGGGTGCCTCGCAGGGTGGCCACCATGGCGACGCCGCAGGCGTCGTGCTCGTGCTGGGAACGATAGAGGCCCGTGTCGTTCGGCAGGGCGCTGAAGGGCACGTGAGTCACTGACGTCACCGTCCTGAGGGAGGCGGCCGCTCGGCCGGATTCTGGGAGTGCTGCCAGGCGGGCCGGGCAGCGTGGACGGCGCCGGCCACTGGCCGCAGATTAGCAGACGGCGATCCTACGATGTGAACGCCATTTTCTCGCCATTCGGACCATTGGCCGGCGAACGGGTCCGCGCGCGGCGTCCGCACACGGCATACAGCGTGAGGCCCAGGACGAACACGATCAGGCATGTCCACACGTTGAGACGCTGGCCGAGGATGCGGGTGGCCGGATCGGTGCGCATCAGCTCGAGGACGAGGCGGCCGATCGGGTAGCCCGCGACATACAGCGCGAACACCTGGCCCCGGGCGAGCGGCCGGTGCCCGTCGATCCAGATGAGGAGGATCGCCAGGAGGGTGCAGAAGAGGAATTCGTAGAGGAAGACCGGGTGGAAGGTGCCGAGGACGACGGCCTTCCCGTCGGGACCGGTGACCGCGCGGCCGGCGTCGAGATCCCACTTGTGGATGGTCAGCCCCCAGGGCAGGTGGGTGGGTCCGCCGTAGAGCTCGTTGTTGAACCAGTTGCCCCAGCGCCCGATCCCCTGAGCGATGAGGATGCCCGGCGCAGCCGCGTCGGCGAAGTCGCCGAGGGCGATCCCGGCGCGGCGCGCGCCGATCCACGCGCCGACCGCGCCGAGGGCGACCGCCCCCCACACCCCGAGGCCGCCGTGCCAGATCTTCAGCGCGTCGATCGGGTGCCCGCCCTGGCCGAAGTACGCCTCCGGCGAGGTGATGACGTGATAGAGCCGGGCGCCGACGATGCCGAACGGCACCGCCCAGGTGGCGACGTCGAGGGCCGCCGTCGACGGGATGCCCCGGTGCTCGAGCCGGCGCCCGGTGATCCAGACCGCGACGACGATGCCGGCGAGGATGCACATCGCATACCCACGGATCGCCAGCGGGCCGAGGTGCAGCGCACCGACGGTCGGGCTCGGGATCGACGCGGGCAGCAGCAGCGCGCTCACGCGGGACCGGTCACTTCTTCGTCGCCGCATCCACGGCCGACGTCAGCGCCGCGGGCGTGGAGAGCTCGAAGATCTTGCCGTTGAGGATCACCGTCGGGGTGCCGTGGAAGCCGGAGATCTGGAACGCCGTGTCGTTGGTCTTGGTGACGAAGTTGGTGTACTTGCCGGCCTTCACGCAGGTCTGCCAGGTGGTCAGGGCGTCACCGGAGAGGCCGGCCGCCTGGGCGAACTTGGTGATGTCGTCGACGGTGACCTTGGTCCCCTCCGGGAACTGCCCCGCATACGCCGCGTCGTGGTAGGCATCGAACTTGCCCTGGTCAGCGGCGCAGAACGCGCCGTTGGCCACCATCGTCGACTGGTTGGAGCCGTTGTCGTCGAGGAAGTTGAGGATGTGGTAGTTGAGGACGACCTTGCCGGCGGTCGCCATCTCCTTGACGGTCGAGCCGAAGGTCTTCTCGAAGATCGCGCAGTTGGGGCACTGGAAGTCCTCGTAGAGGTCGAGGGTCGGCGCGCCGGTGACGATCGTGGCCGTCGGGTTGCCGGGGTAACCCTTGCTGGTGCTCGCGTTGGCGGGCACGGCATTGCCTCCGGCCGAGGCCTTGTTCTGCTGCGACTGCTGATTCCAGATGACCCCGCCCACGACGGCGACGATCGCGAGGATCAGGACGATGGCGCCGATGGTCATCCGGCTGGCCCCAGCGGACGGCCCGGCCTTCTGGGCGGCCTGGATCTTGGCGGCCCGGGAGTCCCTCGGCGCCGGCGGCGGTTTCGTGGCCATGCTCGTGTCCTTGTCGTATGGCGATCGGCCGGTCTGGCGGATCTGGTCGGTCGGGTCAGGGGTCGGGGGTCAGGCGGGGCCGGTCAGGTGCCGGTGACGGCCTTGGTGAAGTCGGCGACGGTCATCCCGTCGAGGGTCATGGCGACACCGTCGAGCCTGATCGTCGGCGTCGACGTGATGCCGTCCTTCTCGCTGGCGGTCTGCATCGAGGAGACGTACTGCTGGGTCGCCCGCGTGGTGTAGCACGTCCGCCAGGTGTCGAAGTCGGTCCCGGTGATGCCGGCATCCTTGGCGAACTGCTCGAGCTGGGCGTCGCTCCACCCGGCGCCCTCCTTGGCCGGTTGGTTGGCGTAGACGCTGTCGTGATACTCGCCGAACCGGTCGGCGTCGGCGGCACAGAAGGTCGCGACCGCGGCGCGCACGGAGTTGTCACCCGGGAAGTGCTGATCGAGGAAGGACATGACGTGATAGTCGACCTTCGCCTTGCCGGAGTCGGCCAGCTCCCGCACGGCCGCGCCATACGTGGTCTCGAACTGGCCGCAGCCCGGGCACTGGAAGTCCTCGTAGATGTCGAGCACCGGCGCGCCGCCGTCGGGGGTGCCGCGGGTGAAGGCCTGACCCATCGCGCTCACGCCCTTCGGCAACTGTGACCCGCCCTTGGCGGCCGCGTTGTTGGCGTTGTTGTCGGCGATGATCGTCCAGGCCACGACGGCGATGATGGCGACGACCGCGACGACACCACCGATCACCATCGGGCTGGGTCCGGTGCGGGTCGGCCGCGACGCCTGCCGGATCCGGTCATGACGCGATCCGGCGGGCGCGGCGTGCCGTCCGGACGGGGCGCGGTTCTTCGTGGCCATGGAGCGGGGTTCCCTTTCGCGGTTGCCGGCGGAGTTCAGATGCCGTACCAGCGACGGTCGAGGCTGACCGAACTCGCCGGGCGCCAGACGAGGAACAGGCCGAGCAGGAACAGACCGACGTCGCGCGCGACCTCACTCGGATATGCCGTGTCCGCCTTGGCGATGGTGCCGCCACCACCGAAGCAGCCGCAGTCGATCGCCAGCCCGCGCGACCACGCGGAGATGATCCCGATGAGGAAGGCGAGCATGAGCAGGGTCCCGACGACGGCCGCGGCGCGGGTGAGCAGCCCGAGGATGAGCAGGGCGCCGACGATGATCTCCACGAGCGGCAGGCCGTAGCCGACGAGGCGAGCGGCCTCGAAGGGGAGCAACTGGTAGGCCTGAACGGCGCGGGCGGACGCGGCCGGGTGGCCGACCTTGAGCGCACCGGCCACGATGAGGACGCCGCCGAGGACGAGCCGGGCGAGCAGCCCGAACCAGTCGAGGCGCCGGGCACGCGTGTCCCAGCTCGTCGCCTCGTCGGCCTGTGTCGTCGTCACGCCCGTCTCCTTGATCGTGGTCATCGGTCCCGTCCTTCGCTGACCCCGGCGGCCAGCTCGCGGGTCAGGTGCGCCAGCCGGTCGAGTCCCGTGTCTCGGTCGGTGTCGAACAGGGTCGACACGAGTGCCGAGCCGACGATGACTCCATCGGCGAACGAACCGACCTGGGCCGCTTGTTCCCGGGTGCTCACGCCGAGACCGACACACACCGGGATGTCGCTGACCGCGCGGGTGCGGGCGACGAGGTCCTCCGCGGCGTCGCCGACGGTGGTGCGGGCGCCGGTGACCCCCATCGTCGAGGCGGCGTAGACGAAGCCCCGGGACGCGCCGGTGACGTGGGCGAGCCGGTCGGGGGTGGAACTCGGCGCGACGAGGAAGACCCGGTCGAGGCCGGTGCGCTCGGAGGCGGCGATCCAGTCGCCGGCCTCGTCGGGGATGAGGTCGGGGGTGATCAGCCCGGCGCCGCCGTTGTCGCGCAGGTCGTCGGCGAATCGGTCGACGCCGCGGCGCAGGACGAGATTCCAGTAGGTCATCACCAGGGGCGGGGCGCCGGCGGCGCGCACCGCGGCCGTCGCGGCGAACACGTCGGCGACGCGGGTGCCGCCGGCCAGGGCGGCCGCGGCCGCCCGCTGGACGGTGGGGCCGTCCATGACCGGGTCGCTGTAGGGGATGCCGACCTCGATGATGTCGCAGCCGTTCTCGACCATGGTCACCATCGCGGTGAGCGAGGTCTCGAGGTCGGGGAAGCCGACCGGGAGATAGCCGATGAGGGCGGCGCGGCCCTCGTCGCGGCAGCGCGCCAGGACCGAGGCGACGCCCCGGGTCGTGGGGGGATTCGTCATGGGGACGGCTCCTCGATGAGGCCGAACCACTGGGCGGCCGTGTGCATGTCCTTGTCGCCGCGGCCGGAGAGGTTGACCAGGAGGAGGGCGTCCGGACCGAGCTCGCGACCGACCTCGATGGCGCCGGCGAGGGCGTGCGCGGACTCGAGGGCGGGGATGATGCCCTCGGTGCGGCAGAGCAGCCGGAAGGCCTCCATCGTCGCGTCGTCGGTGGCGTAGCGGTATTCGGCGCGGCCGATCTCCTTGAGGAAGGAGTGCTCGGGACCCACGCTCGGGTAGTCCAGACCCGCGCTGACGGAATGGGATTCGAGGGTCTGCCCGTCCTCGTCCTGCATGAGATAGCTCATCGCCCCGTGCAGCACCCCCGGCTCGGCGGAGGCGAACCGCGCGGCGTGCCGGCCGGAGGCGATGCCCTCTCCCCCGGCCTCGACGCCGATCAGGCGCACGCCGGTGTCGTCGATGAAGCGGTGGAAGATGCCCATCGCGTTGGAGCCGCCGCCGACACACGCGATCACCGCGTCGGGCAGGCGGCCGGTGAGGTCGAGGACCTGGGCCCGGGCCTCGACCCCGATGATCCGGTGGAAGTCGCGGACCATCTCGGGGAACGGATGGGGGCCGGTCACGGTCCCGATGCAGTAGTGGGTGTCCCCGACATTGGCGACCCAGTCGCGCAGCGCCTCGTTGATCGCGTCCTTGAGGGTGGCGCTGCCGTGATCCACGGCCACGACCTCGGCCCCGAGGATGCGCATCCGGGCGACGTTGAGGGCCTGGCGGCGGGTGTCGACCCGCCCCATGTAGACGGTGCAGTCGAGGCCCATCAGCGCCGCCGCGGTCGCGGTGGCGACCCCGTGCTGGCCGGCGCCGGTCTCGGCGATGATCCGCCGCTTGCCCATCCGCTTGGTCAGCAACGCCTGGGCCAGCACATTGTTGATCTTGTGGGAGCCGGTGTGGTTGAGGTCCTCGCGCTTGAGGATGACCCGGCAGCCCCCCGCGTGCGCGGCGAACCGGGGGACCTCGGTGATCAGGCTCGGGCGGCCGGTATAGGTCCGGTGCAGGCGGTCGAGTTCGCCGAGGAACTCGGGGTCGAGCATCGCCTTGGAGCGGACCTCGTCGAGCTGTTCGAGGGCGGGGATGAGTGCCTCGGGGACATAGCGGCCGCCGAACCGGCCGAACCGCCCGACGGTCACCGGGGGCCTCCGGTTGTCGAGGAACCGCGCGGGCGTGCGATCGCCGGGATCGCCGACATCGCGGCGACGGCCGCCGCGGGGTCGCCGTCGCGGACCAGCGCCTCGCCGACCAGGACGGCGCCGGCACCCTCCGCGGCATAGCGCGCCGCGTCCCCGACATCCCGTATGCCGCTCTCGGCCACCGCGACGACGTCCGCCGGCAGGCGCGGCACCAGCCGGGCGAAGGCGTCCGGGTCGACGTCGAGGGTCTTGAGGTTGCGGGCGTTGACGCCGAGCAGGGCCGGGCCGACCGCGAGCGCCCGGTCGATCTCGGCCTCGTCGTGGACCTCGACGAGGGCGGTCATCCCGAGCTCCTCGGTCGCCAGGGCGTGGAACCGGGCGAGTTCCCCGTCGGTGAGCGCGGCGACGATGAGCAGCACGAGGTCGGCGCCGTGCGCCCGGGCCTCGTGGAACTGGTACTCCTCGACCATGAAGTCCTTGCGCAGGACCGGGATCTCGACGGCCGCCCGGACGGCGTCGAGGTCGGCGAGGCTGCCCGAGAAGCGCCGGCCCTCGGTCAGGACCGAGATCGCGGCGGCGCCGCCCGCGGCATACGACCGGGCGAGGTCGGCGGGATCGGGGATCGCGGCGAGCGCCCCCTTGCTCGGGCTGGCCCGCTTGACCTCGGCGATGACGGCGAGCCGGTCGTCGGCCAGGCGACCGAGGACGGGGCGCGGCGGCGGGGTGTCGCGGGCGGCGGCGACGACGTCGGCGAGGGGAGTGCGCGCCATCCGCCGGGCGAGGTCTTCCCGGACCCCGGCGACGATCGAGTCCAGGACGGTGCCGGACATGGCGGAGACGGGCATGACGGTCAGGCTATCCCGGCGTGGTCACCGGGCCGAAACCACGACCGGCGGGCGGTCAGTTGTAGAGCGAGCGGGGCGGGTTCTTGTCGCCGTAGCCCATCCGGGACAGGACCGGCCAGAGGAGGGCGCCGACGGCGACCACGACCACGCCGATGACGAACATCGGGCGGGTGTCCTGGGCGACGGCGAGTGAGCCGAGGCCGAAACCGACGAGCATGACGGCGACGCTGACCCAGGCGGCGACGCTGTTGCCGTGGGGCTCGTGGTCTTCCGCGGACATCTGGTGAACTCCTTCGTCGAGGGGCGTGGCGCCATTGTGGCAGACCCTCCCGTCACCATGTCGACGGGCACGGACACGCCGTATGCCGAGCCCGCCCACGGCGTGACGCAGCCCGTCGACTCGGGGTCGCCCGCCCGCGGTCGGGTGGCGGCCCGTCGACTGCGGTCACCCGTCCGCGGTCGGGTCGTCCCCGTGATCGAGCCGGTCCCAGGTGCTGGCCACCCGTTCCCCCCGACCCCCGGATGCGGCCTCGGGGTCGGCGGGTGGGTCGTAGCGGTCGGACAGCCCCCGCCAGCCCCGGGCACCGACGAACCCGGCGACGAGGACGGCCGTCGCGACGACGGTCGCGGCGAACACGGCATACGGCCAGAAGGAGGCGGAGGCGGAGGCGTCGACCGTTCCGGTGCGACCGGAGGCGGCGGCGGCGACCCCACCGAGCAGGCGATCGGCCGAGATGGGCACCATGATGCTCAGGGTCGCGAGCGCGAACGCGGCGCCGGCCCCGACCGCGAGCGTGAGGCGCCGCACGACGAGACCGGCGGTGGCCGCGGCGACGGCGGCCGCGGCGACGACGAGCGCGAGGGCGACGAGTCCGGGCACGACCGCGGTCCCCGCCGCCGTCGCGCGGGCGGAGAAGTCGCCGTCCTCGACGCGGCCGTGCAACCAGGTCTGGCGGCCCGAGGCGACGGTCACGCCGGCCGCGACGAGGGCCACCGGGACGACGATCCGGGGCCCGAGGTGGCGCCTGATCATGTGTCCGGACCCGAGGGGACCGGCGTCAGCGTCGTCGCGGTGGCGATCGCCCGCAGGACCGCGGCGGCCTTGTTGCGGGTCTCGTCGTACTCGAGGAGAGGGACGCTGTCGGCGACGATCCCCGCACCCGCCTGGACATAGGCCCGTCCGTCGCGGATGACGGCGGTGCGGATGGCGATCGCCATGTCGAGATCGCCGTGGAAGTCGAGGTAGCCGACGACCCCGCCGTAGACACCGCGCCGCGTGGGTTCGTAGTCGTCGATCAGTGCCATCGCCCGCGGTTTGGGGGCCCCGGAGAGGGTGCCGGCGGGGAAGGTCGCGGCCAGAGCGGCATACGCGCTGGCGTCGGGGGCGAGCCGGCCGACGACCGTCGACTCCAGGTGGATGACGTGGCTGTAGCGACGGGCGTTCATGAACTCGACGACATCGACGGTCCCGGCGTCACTGACCCGCTGGAGGTCGTTGCGGCCGAGGTCGACGAGCATGACGTGCTCGGCGCGCTCCTTGGGGTCGGCGAGCAGGTCCTCCTCGAGCTCCAGGTCGTGCTCCGGGGACTTTCCGCGCGGGCGGGTCCCGGCGATCGGATGGAGGATGACGTCACGACCGGTCACCTTGACGTGGACCTCGGGACTCGACCCGACGACGTCATAGGTGCCGCCAGCGGGGTGGGCGAACCGGAAGAGGTACATGTAGGGGCTCGGGTTGGTCGAGCGCAGCACCCGATAGACGTCGAGACTGTCGGCCGGGCACGGCAGGTCGAACCGCTGCGAGACCACGATCTGGAAGGCCTCGCCGGCGCGGATGTCCTCCTTGGCCCGCTCGACCATGTCCTCGAAGTCGCCCCGCGTCATGTTGACGTGGACCTCGTCGAGGGCTCGCTCGGCCGCGGCGCGGTCGGCGACGGCGACGGCGCTGGGCGCGGGCAGGGCGAGCGTGGCGGCCATCCGGTCGAGGCGCGCGACCGCGTCACGCCACGCCCACTCGACCCGGGCGTCGGTGTCGTCGTAGTTGATCGCATTGGCGACCAGGAGGACCGAGCCGTCGCTGTGGTCGACGACCGCGACATCGGTCGCGAGAACCATGGCGACCTCGGGGAGGTCGAGGTCCTTGACCGCCGAGTCGGGCAGGCGCTCCCACCGGCGCACGGCGTCGTAGCCGATCGACCCGACCAGGCCCGACGTCAGTGGGGGCAGGCCGGCGATGGGGGCGGTCGCGAGGGCGGCCACGGTGTCGCGGATCGCCTCGACGGGGCTGCCGCCGGTGGGGACGCCGACCGGCGGGTCGCCGAGCCAGACCGCCTCGCCGTCGTGCTCGGTCAGCGTCGCCCGGCTCGCCACGCCGACGATCGAGTAGCGGCTCCACACGCCGCCGTGCTCGGCCGACTCGAGGAGGAAGGTGCCGGGGCGGCCCGCGGCGAGCCGGCGATAGATGCCGAGCGGGGTCTCCTCGTCGGCGAGGAGCCGGCGCACGACCGGGACGACGCGGCGGTCGGCGGCGAGGACGGTGAAGGTGTCCAGGGGGGGCCAGGTCGCGCCATACGACAGATCGGGGATGGCGGCGGTCATGTCGCCACCGCCTCGGACGCGACGTATGCCGCGAGCTCCCGGCCCTCGAAGCACGTCCGGGACCCGGTGTGGCAGGCCGCGCCCACCTGGTCGACCCGGACCAGGACGGCGTCGCCGTCGCAGTCGAGGGCGACCGACCGGACGTGCTGGACGTGGCCCGAGGTGTCGCCCTTGCGCCAGTACTCGCCGCGGCTGCGCGACCAGAAGGTCACGCGGCCCGTCGTCAGGGTCCGGTGGAGCGCCTCGTCGTCCATCCAGCCGAGCATGAGCACCTCGCCGGTGTCGTGCTGCTGGACGACGGCCGCGACCAGGCCCTGCCCGTCTCGCTTCAGGCGCGCGGCGATGCTGGGGTCGAGGGGCATGGCGGCATTATCGCCCGCGGGCGGGAGCCGCCGGGGCGGCCCGCCGTGATCCGGACCCGGGTCGGTCACCCCGGGCTCAGCCGCCCTGTTGGTTGGCGACCCACGAGGCGTGGAGATCGGCATACGGGCCGTCCTCGGTGATCAGGCGAGCGTGCGGGCCGCGTTGGACGACCCGGCCGCGGTCCATGACGAGGACCTCGTCGGCCGCCTGGGCGGTGGAGATGCGGTGGGCGATGGCGATGGAGGTCCGCCCGCGGGAGAGTGAGTCGAGGGCGCGCTGGATGCGGACCTCGGTGGCGGGGTCGACGGCGGAGGTGGCCTCGTCGAGGACGAGGAGGTCGGGGTCGGCGACGTAGGCACGGGCGAGGGCGACCAGCTGCCGCTCCCCCGCCGAGAGCGACTCCCCGCGCTGCCCGACCGGCGTGTCGAGACCGGCCGGCAGGCCGGCGACCCAGGGCCCGAGGCCGAGGTCGTCCATGGCTCGCTCGATCGCCGCGACGGGCATGTCGGCGCCGAAGCGGATGTTGTCGGCGACGGTCGCGTCGAAGAGGAAGCCCTCCTGCGGGACCATGACGACGCGGGCGCGCAGCGAGTCGAACCGGACCGAGCGGATGTCGGCGCCGTCGAGGCGGACCCGCCCCGAGGTCGGGTCAATGAGCCGGGTCAGGAGCCTGGCGAAGGTCGACTTGCCCGAACCGGTCTCGCCGACGACCGCGATCCGGCTGCCGGGGGCGACCCGCTCGGTGACGTCATGGAGGACCGGTGGCCCACCGGGATAGGCGAACTCGACGGCGTCGAACTCGACGGTGATCGGGCCGCGCGGCAGGGTGACGCCCGCGGCACCCGGGTCGGCGACGTCGGCCGGGGTGTCGACGACCTCGAGCACCCGGCGCCACCCGGCGACCGCGTTCTGCAGCTCGTTGAGGATCTCGGTCGCCTGTTGGACGGGCTGGGTGAAGAGTCCGACCAGGAAGAGGTAGGCGAGGAGTTCGCCGAGCGTCATGTGGCCGGTGGCGGCCAGCCAGGTGCCGACGGCCAGCACCACCGCGAGGGTGAATCCGCCGACGAACTGCCCGGCCGAGAAGGCGACCGACGAGCGGATGTGGGCCGTGGTCGCCGCCCGCCGGTGAGACTCGATGGCCTCGTCGAGCCGGGCCGCCGTGCGGTCCTCGACCCCGAAACTGCGGATCGTCGAGGCCCCGACCACGGACTCCGACACCGCGGCGAGGAGGTCGCCGACGCGTTCGCGGACCGCGGCATACGCCGCACCGAGGTGGATCTGCATGCGGCGGACGGCGATGACGAGGGGGATGAAGCACCCCCAGGTGACGGCGGCGAGAATCGGGCTGTACCAGATCATCAGCAGTGTCGCGAGGCTGATCTGCCCGAGGCTGACGATCAGCATGATCCCGCCGTCCTGGACGAAGTGGCTGATCGTGTCGACATCGGAGGTGACCCGGGAGACCATCGAGCCGCGGCGCTCGGCGTTCTGGGTGAGCACCGAGAGGTCGTGGATGTGCCGGAACGCGGTGACGCGCAGGGTGGCGAGGCCGCCCTCGGCCGCGGTGAAGAGGCGGACGTTGACGGCATACGCGGCGACCGCGGTGACGACGACCATCGCGGCGGCGACGGCGAGATAGCGCTGGACCAGCCCGATGTCCGGACCCCCCGGAACGGTGAGCGCGTTGTCGGTGACGCGCTGGACGACGACGGGGACGACCACGCGGCCCGCGGTGGTGAGCAGGGCGAGCGCGAGGGTGACGCCGGCGCCCCGGCGCAGCTCCGGGGACAGGTCGAGCCCGCGCCGGAGCGTGGCCCAGGTGCGTGGGCGGGTGGCCGGATGGGCGCTCATCGGCCCCTCCCCCCCACCTCGGACGTATGCCGACTCGCCCCCGCCGCGCGGGCCCCTCGGGCGTCGCCGTCGCCATCGACCGCGGCGCGCCCGTCGTCTCGCGCGGCGCGCTCGGCGGCCTCACGGGCGTACGCCGTGACGAGGTCGTGGTAGCCGCGGCAGCGCGCCATCAGGTCGTCGTGGCGTCCGCGATCGACCAGGTGGCCGCGTTCGAGGTAGACGACCTCGTCGGCGAGGGCGATGGTGGACATGCGGTAGGCGATGACGATCAGCGTCATGCCGCCGGTGCCGGCCCCGAGTTCGGCGAGGATGGCCTGCTCGACGGTGGGGTCGACCGCGCTGGTGGCATCGTCGAGGACGAGGAGCCGGGGGCGGCGGACGAGGGCCCGGGCCAGCGCCAGCCGCTGGCGCTGGCCCCCGGACAGGGTGGCGCCGCGCTCGCCCACGCGGGTGTCGAGGACGTCGGGAAGAGCGCAGACGAACCCGTCGGCCTGCGCGGCGCGCAGGGCGGCCCACACCTCGTCGTCGGGGATCTCCAGCCCGAGGGTGATATTCCCCCGGACGGTGTCGTCGAAGATGAACGTCTGCTGCGGCACGAGGGCGGCCCCGCGGGCGAGGGCGCCCTGGGCGAGGTCGGTCAGGTCGGTCCCGTCGATCGCGATCCGCCCACGGGTCGGATCGATGAGCCGGATGACGAGGGCGGCGAGGGTGGACTTCCCGGACCCGGTGGGTCCGACGACGGCGACGGTCCGCCCCGGCGCGATGTCGAGGGTGACCCCACCCAGGGCTTCGGCCACCGGCACCGCGAGCTCCACCTCGACATCCTCGTCGACCGCATGCGCCGCGTCGCCGATCCCGGCTCGTCCGTCGGCGATCGTGCCGGTCACCGCCCGTGGGTCGGCCACGGCACCGGTCTGGGTTCGTCCCTGGGCGGCCGCGTAGTCGTAGCCCACGTCCTCGATGGTGACGCGCACCCCGGCGGGCGACTCCGGGCCGAGGGCGGCCTCACCCGGGAGGTGGGTATCGCCATACGACATCTGGCCGCGGGCATCGAGAACGGCACTGACCCGCTCCCAGCCGACCAGGGTCCGCGGGATCTCGCCGAGCACCCACCCGAGGGCGCGCACGGGGAAGGCGAGCACGGAGATGAGATAGACGAGTTGGACGAGTTCGGCGGTGCTGACCGCGCCGGACGCCACGCGACGGGCCCCGATCGCGATCAGCGCGAGCGTGCCGAGCGTCGGGATCGCCTCGATGATCGGGTTGAACGTCCCCCAGGTGCGTCCCACGCGGACGGCCGCGGCCCGCAACCGATCGCTGACCTCGGCGAAACGCTGCGTCTCGACGCCCTCGCGCCCCATGACCTTGACCAGGAGCGCGCCGTCGAAGCTCTCGTGCGCGACCTCGGCGACCTCCGCGCGCAGTTGCTGCGCGCGGGTGACCCGCGCGCTCATCCGCCGCTGGAAGATCGCGTTGGCGAGGAACAGCAGCGGGAAGATGGTGAATCCCACGACAGCCAGGACGGGGTCGACGAGGACCATCTGCACGGCGCCGGTCACGAGCATGACGATGACCCCGAGAGCCATCGGGAGGGGCATGAAGATCCCCCAGGCCGCCTCGACGTCCGCGTTGGCGTTGGACAGCAACTGCCCGGAGGGATGCCGGTGGTGCCACGCCAGCGGAAGCCGGAGGTACTGCCGGGTGACCAGCCGGCGATAGTCCGCGGCGACGTTGAACATCGTGAACCCACCCGCGATCCGGCGGGCCAGCACGCCCAGGGTCGTCAGGACGACGACGCCGCCGACGACGGCGAGGATGAGCGCCGCTCGGCGCGGCTCGAGCCGGCCGTCGTGGATCGCCGGCTGGATCGCCTGCCGTGTGACCCACCCGACGGCCTGCGCCATCCCGGCGGTCATCACGCCATAGAGCGCGCTGCCGACGACGGCGAGGGCGAACAACCACGGCTCGGCGCGCACCCCGAGGGCGATGACCCGCAGGCTGCGGCGCAGGGTGCCCTCGGTGGTGGCTCTGCTCAGATCGTCGGCGGGCATCCGATCCTCAGGCCAGACCGAGCTTGCTCGTCCAGAGCGCGGTGATCGCCTCGTCGGGTCCGCTCGCCTCGACCTTCGCGTGGTCGCGACGGCCGTATGCCGAGAGCACCAGTTCCGCAGCCTCCCCCTCGACCACGACGTCGCCGCGGTCGGTGGCCGCCTTCGCCCGCACCCGTCCCTGCGGGCTGACCAGCTCGACGCCGACCGGGCTCTTGCGGAACATCAGGCGCGCCATGCGGGCGAGCGCCCCCCACAGGGCCTGCTGCTGGGCGGTGTCGAGGTCGCGCGGCGCCCACTCGTCCTGCGCTCGCCGGACGTCCTCATGGTGGATGAAGAACTCGACGTGGTTGACCATCTCGTCCACCGGCGGGATGGCCGTCGGCGAATAGATCGGCGGCCCGACGCGGACCGCGTCGATGAGTTCGGGCCAGGGTCGGTGCTTGATGGCCCGCAGCTGGGCCTTCGCCCAGCCCCCGACGACGGGCAGGAACGGGCCGAGGATGAGGTCGGGCCGGCCGTCGCGGACCATGAGGTGTGTGGCGAGGTCGGCGGTCGTCCACCCCTCGCAGAGGGTCGGGGCATCGGCACCGACGCGGAGGAACTCGTCACACAGGAGGGCGCGCTCGGCGCGGGCGTAGGCAGTCATACGTCCATCTTCCCCGACCCCACCGACAACCCCCGCCACGGAACCGTCGACTTCGTCGGGCCGACCTCGCAGATCCCCGTTCGGGTGGTCCGGGGAACCGCCGAGCGGGGGCGTCCGGGCGGCGCCGGGTCGCCGTGGCGTCAGCGACCGGTCCGGCGGACCGTGTGCCCGGCGGCGGCGACGGCGTCCTTGACCTGGGCGATGGTCAGCGTGCCGAAGTGGAACACCGAGGCGGCGAGCACCGCGTCGGCGCCGGCGACGAGCGCCTCGGCGAAGTGTTCCGGGGTGCCGGCTCCCCCGCTCGCGATGACGGGGATGGCCACCGCCTCGCGGACCAACCGGATCAACTCGACGTCGAAGCCCGCCGTCGTGCCGTCGGCGTCCATCGAGTTGAGGAGGATCTCGCCGGCACCCAGGTCGGCCGCGCGGGCGCACCAGCCGACCGCGTCGATGCCGGTGCCCCGCCGTCCGCCGTGGGTCGTGACCTCGAAGTCGCCGGTGGGGGCACCGGATTCGTCGCGGAGGCGACGAACGTCGGCGGACAGGACGAGGACCTGGGCGCCGAACCGGTCGGCCACCTCGGCGATCAGCTCCGGCCGGGCGATGGCCGCGGTGTTGACTCCGACCTTGTCCGCGCCGGCGCGCAGGAGCCGGTCGACGTCGTCGACGGTGCGCACCCCGCCGCCCACCGTGAGGGGGATGAACACCTCCTCCGCGGTCCGGCGGACCACGTCATACGTCGTCTCCCGGTCGCCGCTGCTCGCGGTGACGTCGAGGAAGGTGAGTTCGTCGGCGCCCTGGGCGCCATAGGCGCGGGCGAGTTCGACCGGGTCGCCCGCGTCCCGCAGGTCGACGAAGTTGACGCCCTTGACGACTCGACCCGCGTCGACGTCGAGGCACGGGATCACGCGCGCGGCCAGGGCCATGCCGGAACCGTATGCCGACGCCGCCGCCCGCCGCAACGCGGTCCCCGCCAGCCCCCCACGCAACGGAAAGTCCTCGGCGCAACGGGAATCGTCCGATGCGCCGAGGACTCTCGGCATTTGGGCGGAGAAGCTCAGCCCCAGAGGGTCACCAGCCGATGGACTTCAGGATGGCGACGGCGACCGGGCCGGGGGTGCGGATGGTCTCGCCATCGCTGATGGCGTAGGTCATCAGCGAGTTCGGGTTGCCCTTGGGGAAGGTCGTCTCGTCGAGGTGCGAGTAGCTGCTGCCCTGGCGCCAGGTGGACGGGGCATAGAGCTTGGCCGCCTTCGAGCCATTGGCCGCGCGCACCTTGGCGCTGTCGAAGTAGACGTTGTTGCTGGTCAGCGCGTTGCCGAGCTGCACGGAGTTGTCGGGCATCTTCCACAGCAGCGCGCTGGTGGAGTTGGGGCCGAGCTTCGTCGCCCGGTCGTATGCCGTGTTGAGCCCGCTCATCTGCACCGAGCCCAGGTTGCCGTTCATGTGACCGAGGCCGAGGAACCCGACTCCGTGGCCGAGCTCGTGGGTGACGACCGACTGGAAGTCGTACTTGCCGATCGGCGCCGGGCCGGTGCCGAACCACCAGTTGCTGAAGTTGCTGCTGAACCGCGCGACGATGTCCGGCGCCGGGTCGAGCTGGTGTCCCGCCTTCTTGTTGGCGATGGCGTCGATGCACATCAGGCCGCCGCAGTTCCAGCCGTAGCTCGGTCCGGCGGATCCGAGGATGCCGGTGCCCAGGGGCTCCCAGCTCGCCTTGACGGTGATCGGCACGGACGTGGTCAGGGTCCTCGACCACGTGTTGACCGCTCGCTGGAAGGCGGCCTTGGCCTGCGTGGTGAAGCCGACGTAGGTGACGACGAACTTCGCCGTCGGCGCGGCCTTGCTGTCGGCCGTGGGGTCGAGCACGATGCTCTGCGTCGTGGAGGCCGGTCCCGCGTAGACCGCGACGGACGTCGGCGTGCTGATCGGCTTCGGCGCCGGGGCCGGAGCCGCGGAGACGGGTGCGATGGCCGTGAGCAGACCGGCGGCGGTGACGCCGGCGATGGTGAGCGAACGGAAGGTGGACATGGGTTGCGCGCAATCCCCTCGAAAAGCGGTGGCCGGGCCCTGCGCCGCGACCGCGCCGATGGACGGCGCGACAGGGAGGCTAGCAGCCCGTTCAGCGCCCCGCGGCGTTTTGGTGGAACTCGACGAGCCGGAGCAGGCGCTGCGCGCCGTCCTCTCCGTATGCCGCGTCCGCCCGCTGGATCGCCATCACGGCCACCGTCTCCCCGTCGAGGAGTTCGAGACTGACCCACGGTTCGCCGCCACCGAAGCGGACGTCGTCGATCTCACCCCAGGGGATCATCCGCCCGATCAGCAGATTGCGGACGAACAGCCCGTCCGGGCGTGGCCAGGCACCGATCCGGGCATACCGGATGAGCAGCACGGCGATCCCCCAACCAAGTCCCCACATGCCGAGCCGGTCGATGGGCTGCCAGTCGCCGCCCTGGCCGGGTCCGGGCATGAGCAGCGCGACGACGCCGAACAGGACGAGCGCCAGGCCCGCCCCGATCGTCGCGACCCGGCGTCCCCGCCGGGGCCGGAACGGGGCGTCCTCCGACTCGGTCACAGCCGGCAGGCCGCGATGTCGGTCACGAGGATCGCGCGGGCGCCGAGGTCATAGAGCGCGTCCATGACCCGGTTGGTCTGGGCCCGCGGGACCATCGCCCGGACGGCCACCCAGTCGGGGTT
The DNA here is from genome assembly GCA_039812345.1 of Nostocoides sp. GTDB lineage: Bacteria > Actinomycetota > Actinomycetes > Actinomycetales > Dermatophilaceae > Nostocoides_A. The sequence continues at coordinate 38,376 of JBDIAJ010000007.1, forward strand.
CTGCAGCGGCGACACGGTCGGCGACTCCAGCCCCGGGGTCACCGCACAGGCCTTGGCAACCATGTCGGCCGGGCAGTCGTAGTCGAGGAGGACGTAGTGCCGCGCGGTGACCACGCCGACGAGCCGCCGCCGCAGTTTCTCGACCGCCGCGGCCTCGGTGGTCCCCGGCCGCCGGATGAACACCGCCTCGCTGCGCAGGATCGGGTCACCGAACACCGCGAGCCCCTGGGCCCGCAGCGTCGACCCGGTCTCGACGACGTCGGCGATGACGTCGGCGACACCGAGGGTGATCGCCGTCTCGACGGCCCCGTCGAGCCGCACGACATGCGCCGGTATGCCGTGATCCGCCAGGTGCTTCTCGACCAGACCCGGGTAGGACGTCGCCACGCGACGACCCGCGATGTCACCGAGCGCGGTCACCTCGCCGGGGCGGGCGGCATACCGGAAGGTCGAGGCGCCGAACCCGAGGGGCATGACCTCCTCGGCCCACCCGCCGGCGTCCAGGAGCAGGTCGCGGCCGGTGATTCCGGCGTGAACGGTGCCTGATCCGACATAGACGGCGATGTCGCGCGGGCGCAGATAGAAGAACTCGACCTCGTTCTCGGCGTCGGTGACGACGAGTTCCTTGGGGTCGCGGCGGGTGCGGTAACCCGCCTCCTTGAGCATGGCGACCGCGGATTCGGACAGGGACCCCTTGTTGGGGACGGCGACACGCAGCACGACGTCAGGGTATGCGAGGTGGACGACCGGCCACCGACGGGTTCACCGCGGCCGCCGGGCAGGGGATCGCGGCGCACCCGCCGGCGGGCCCGGCCGTCAGCGCGGCGCCTTGACGGCGACGACGGGTGCCTCGGCCTCCAGCAGGATCCGCTGCGCCTGACTGCCCATGATCAGCTTGCCCACCGGCGTCCGGCGGCGCAGGCCGATGACGATGAGTTCGGCGTTGACCTGGGCGGCGAGGTCGATGAGTGCGTCCGCGGGATCCGCCCCGGCCGTGACGATCTGGCTCATCTCGTGCTCGATCCCCGCCGCGGCCAACTCCGCGCTCAGCGCCTGCCACTCCTCGTCGCCGGCATACCGGCGATCGACGAGCGCCGCCCCGGTGCTGGCGTTGAGCACGATCAGCCGGGTGTCTCGGCGGCGGACCTCATCGATCGCATATCGCATCGCGGCGCGCCCTTCGGGCGTGGGGACGAACCCGACCACAACGGCCATGGCTAGTTGCCTCCTTCGACATTGGCCGGTACCTCGAGCGGCGCCTCGCCGTGGGCGGCCCGGCGCCGCTCGACGACGATCGGGACGACGACGATGAGCGCACAGATGACATAGACGATCACCGAGAAGGGGGTGTTGACCAGACCGCCGAGGGAACCGTCACTGATCTGCAATGCCTGGCGCAGCTTGACCTCCGCCAACGGGCCGAGAATGACCCCGACGATGGTCGGCAGGACCGGAATACCGAAGCGGCGCATGAGAAAACCCAGTCCGCCGATGACGAGCATGAGCCACAGGTCCGTCGCCGAGCCGTTCGCGGCATACGCCCCGATGGCGGCGAAGAAGAGGATCCCGGCATACAGGTAGGGCCGCGGGATGAGCAGCAGCCGGGCCCAGACGCCGGCGAGCGGCAGGTTGAGCACGAGGAGGATGGTGTTGCCGATGAAGAGGCTGGCGATCAGGCCCCAGACGAGGTCACCGTGGGCTTCGAACAGGCGCGGGCCGGGCTCGATGTTGTAGCGCTGGAAGGCGCCGAGCATGATCGCCGCCGTGGCCGTGGTGGGGATGCCCAGGGTGAGCAGGGGCACCAGGCCACCGGCGGCCGAGGCGTTGTTGGTCGCCTCCGGCCCGGCGACGCCCTCGATGGCGCCCTTGCCGAACTCGTCCTTGTGCTTGGAGAGTTTGCGCTCGGCGACATAGGAGAGGAAGGTCGGGATCTCGGCGCCCCCGGCCGGGATCGCCCCGAAGGGGAAGCCGATCGCGGTTCCGCGCAGCCACGGCTTCCACGAGCGCCGCCAGTCCTCGCGGGTCATCGACGCGCCCTTGACCGGGGTCACCTGCACCGGTGAGCGGCGCAGGTGGGCGGCGACCCAGAGCGCCTCGCCGACGGCGAAGAGCCCGACGGCGACCACGACGACGTCGATGCCGTCGGCGAGTTCGGGGATCCCGAAGGTGAGCCGTTGCTGACCGGAGGTGCGGTCGATCCCGATCACGCCGATCAGCAGACCGATGCCCAGCGCCGCGAGGCCGCGGACCTTGGACGTGCCCAGGACGGTGGTGACGGCGAGGAAGGCCATGACCATGATCGCGAAGAAGTCGGGGGCTCCGAGGTCGATGGCGATCTTGGCCACCGGCTGCGCCAGGAGGGCCAGCCCGAGGGTGCCGATGGTGCCGGCGACGAAGGAGCCGATCGCGGCGGTGGCCAGCGCGGCGGCGCCGCGTCCCTGTTTGGCCATGAGATTGCCCTCGATGGCGGTCACCACCGAGGCGCTCTCACCCGGGGTGTTGAGCAGGATCGAGGTCGTCGAGCCGCCATACATGCCGCCGTAGTAGATGCCGGCGAACATGATGAACGCCTGGGTCGCCTCCAGCGAGAAGGTGATCGGCATGAGGAGGGCGATGGTCATGGCCGGGCCGATGCCGGGTAGCACCCCGATCGCGGTGCCGAGGGCAACGCCGAGGAAGGCATAGAGGAGGTTCTGGAGGCTCAGCGCGGTGCCGAAGCCGTCCATCAGCGAGTTGAGGCCGTCCATCTACAGCACCCCGTCCAGCAGGCCGAGGGGGAGCTTGATGTCGAGCAGGAGGAAGAAGAGGTACCAGGAGCCGACCGAGAGGATCACCGCGATGATCGCCGTCCGGATGACGTGCCGGCCGCCGAGCGCGATGGTGCACAGCACGAACATCACGGCGCCGGTGACCGGCCAGCCGAGGGCGTCGATGAAGGCCGCGTTGAAGGCGAATGCCGCGACGAGCAGGGCGACGGTGCGCCAGTCGCTGCCGTGCGAGAGGTCGACATCCTCGCCACCCTCCTGCTCGCCGATGCCGCCGCGGCGGATGTCGACGGCGAGGAAGGCGGCGGTGACGATGAGCAGGACACCGACGGCCATCGGCACCGTCTTGGCGGTGACGAAGCCCCGGGAGGCCCGGTCCTCCAGCCCGACGGTCGCGAGGATCGCCCAGAGCCCGAGCGCGAGCAGGAGTGCGACGACGCCGTATTCGGCCCGGTTGTCCGGACCGCCAGTGGCGTCGCGCGGGGCGGCGCTCTGGTCGGCGCTCATGCCAAGCCCAGCTCTTTCAGGACGCCGGCGACGCGGTCGCTCTCGGCGGTCAAGAAGGTGGCGAACTCATCGCCGGTGATGAAGGCGTCGGTCCAGCCCTGGTCGGCGAGGGTCTTCTTCCACTGCTCGGTGCCGTGCAGCTTGGTCAGCAGGTCGACGAACTATGCCTTCTTCTCGGCCGACAGCTCCGGCGGGGCGACGATGCCACGCCAGTTCACGAAGGTCAGGTCGACGCCCTGGTCCTTGAGGGTCTTGGCGTCCAGGCCGTCGACGGGCTTGTCGCTGGTGACCGCCAGGACCCGGACCGAACCGGCCTTCGCCTGCTCGGTGACCTCACTGATACCGGTGGCGCCGAAGGCGATCTTGGAGCCGAGCAGGGCGGTCATCAACTCGCCGCCACCGTCATACGGGACGTAGTTGACCTTGGTCGGGTCGAGCCCGACCGCCTTGGCGAGCAGCATCGGCGTCAGGTGGTCGGGGCCGCCGGCGTTCGAGGCGCCGCCGACGGGGACCTTGCCCGGGTCGGCCTTCCACGCGGTGATGAGGGACTGCAGATCCGTGTAGGGCGAGTCCTTGGGCACGACGATGGCCTCGGACTCCTCGATCAGCCGGGCGATCGGGGTGGTGTCGTTGAGGGTCGCTTTGGATTTGTTGGTGTAGGACGCGCCGACGACGCCGAGGCCCATCTGCAAGAGCAAGTCGTCCTTGCCCTTCTCGTTGACGGTGCGCTGCAGGCCGACGGTCCCGCCGGCGCCGGCGACGTTGAAGACCTCGATGCTCTTGCTCAGGCCGGCGTCCTGAAGGTCCTTGGCCACGAGGCGGGCGGTGACGTCGTAGCCGCTGCCGGCCGAGTTGGGCACGAGGATGCGCAGGCCGGAGATCGGCCCGGCGCTGGAGGCTCCGCCGGAGGAGCTGCCCCCGCCGGAGTCTTTGCTGCTGACGCCGCAGGCGGTGACGCTGAGTGCGAAGGCGACGGCGATGGCGGCCCGGCGGCCGAGCTTCGATGACGGGGACACGGGAACTCCTCTGGTCGTGTTGCGCTGTCGCCGCCGAGCCTGGCCGACCCACCGTCACGGATCATCCTTGCGGCGGCAATGTGCGTTGTGTGCGTTGTGCTCACGTGAGGCGACACAATGGCGGGATGGGACGATGGCGACCCCGACGCCGGTCGCGGCTGAGCCTGGCCGGGCAGATGCTGATCCTGCAACTGGGCATCATCCTCCTCGTCCTGATCGGTGTCGCCGCGGTCTCGATCGCCCAGCTCGCCGCCCAGCAGCGATCGAGCGAGGGGCGCCGCGCGCTCTCCTTGGCCGAGTTCATCGTCTCCAGTCCCGGTGTCCGTCAGTCGATCCTGCTCGGCGGCCCGGGCTACCTCGCGCAAGCGCAGTCGGCGATGACCGCCAATGCCGCGTTGACCGGAGCCACGCGGGTGTCGCTGGCCACGGCGGATGGGCTCGTCATCGCGTCCACAGACGCCGGCGCCGTGGGCTCCCGGTTGCAGCGCACCGATGCCTTCGCGGGCCGAGCCTGGACCGGGAGCGAGGATGGGACCGGCGACGCCCTGGCCATGTCCCCGGTCATCGACGTGGTCAGCGGCCACGCGGCCGGGGTCGTCGCCGTCTCGCGTGCGTATCCGTCCGTGCTGTCCAATCTGCGCACCGCCCTGCCCAATCTGATGACCTATCTCGGCCTGGCCAGCCTGCTCGCCGTGCTCGGCTCCTTGCTGCTCTCGCGCCGGGTCAAGCGTCAGACCCTCGGGATGGAGCCGCGTGAGATCACCGGTCTCGTCGAGCATCGCGAGGCCCTTCTCTCGGGCATCCGGGAGGGCGTGATCGCCGTCGACCTGCACGGGCGGCTGACCCTGGTCAACGAGCGGGCGGCGCTGCTGCTCGGCATCCCGATGCTCTCGGCCGGCTCCGCTATCGCCGATCTCGACCATGACGAGGGCGTCGCGACGCTGTTCGACGAGGAGGCGCCGAGCACCGACCGCGTCCTGCCGGTGGGTCGACGCCTGGTCACGGTCAACCGGATGCCGGTCACCAGCCGGGGCCGGCACATCGGGTGGGTGGCGACGCTGCGTGATCGCACCGAGTTGCTGGAGTTGCAGCGCGAACTCGACCTCAACCGATCCACCACCGACGTCCTGCGGGCCCAGGCGCACGAGTTCAGCAACCGGATGCATGTCGTCACCGGGATGATCGCCCTGGAGGAGTATGACGACGTCCTCGCCTATGTCCGCGAGCTCACCGAGGACCAGTCGCAGCGGGTCGCCTCGCTCACCGAGAATGTCGACGACCCGGCCGTCGCCGCCCTGGTGCTCGCCAAGGTCAGCCAGGCCCGTGAGCGCGGCGTGGCATTCACTGTCGAACCGACGACCCGCCTCGGCCGGCTCACCGCCGACCTGTCCGCCGACGTCAACACCGTCGTCGGCAATCTGCTCGACAACGCGATGGACGCCGCGACCGGCAGTGCGCAACCGCGAGTCTCGCTGGAGGTGCGCACCGACCGCCATGACGAGGTCGAGGCGGTCGTCGTCACCGTCCGGGACTCCGGTCGTGGGGTGCCCGACGAGATCGGCGAGCAGGTCTTCCGGCGCGGGTTCAGCACCAAGGCACCCACAGGGCAGCTCGGTCGCGGGATCGGCCTGGCGCTGGTGCAGGTCGTCTGCCGGGCCCGGGGCGGCGATGTCATGGTGCACAACGAGGACGGCGCGGTCTTCGTCGCCACCCTGCCCGCCAATGTGCTCGCATTGACCGCGCCCGGAACGCCTGACGTGGGAGAGCGGCGTGGCTGACCTGGACGGCCCTCTCCGGGTGCTCATCGTCGATGACGACTTCATGGTCGGACGCCTGCACGGCAGCGTCATCGCCCGCACCCCGGGCTTCGTCGTGGTCGGGTCGGCACGCACCGGCGCGGACGCGATCGCGTTGGCGCACAAGGAGAAGCCCGATCTGCTGCTGCTCGACGTCTACCTGCCGGACATGACCGGCATCGACGTCGTCCGGCGCCTGCGCCGCGACCCCGGGGTCGGGCCGGATGTGCTCATGCTCTCCGCGGCCCGCGACCTCGACACCCTGCGCGCCGCGCAGCAGGCCGGCGTCTTCCACTACCTGATCAAACCCTTCGAGGTCGACGCCCTGCGCCTGCGGCTGAGTGAGTATGCCGTGTTCCGCTCCCAGCTCGACGCCGTCACCGAGGCGCACCAGGACGACGTCGACCGGCTCTTCCGGCCGGGTCAGATGCGCGGCAACCAGCCGCCGAAGGGCATCAGCGCCGAGACCGTCGACCTGGTGGTCCGGGCGCTGCGCGAGACGGGGGACGACATCTCCGCCCACGAATGCGCCGAGGTCGTCGGCCTCTCCCGCTCCAGCGCCCGCCGCTATCTGGAGCACCTGGTCGACGCCGGCCGCGCCCAGGTCCGCCACCGGTATGGCAGCACCGGCCGCCCCGAGCGCCGCTACCGCCCGCTCTGACCGATTCGGCTCACAATCGCCCGAACCCGTCGCTACGACTCATTACAGTTCGGAGTTGCCGAAACGCCGAGCACAGAGGAGATGGGCGCGGATCGTGAACTTGCTCGCCCGCATAGAGGACCGTTTGGACAACCCGCGCTACCGCCTGCAGCCTTCCGACTTCGAGGACTGCGCGGCCGCGCTCATCGGGCGGGACTACCCGGGCCTTGTGCCCGTAACTGGCGGAACCGACCACGGCCTCGACGCAGAACTCGTCGACCCGAACGGTCAGGTCCTCGGCCTGATCGTCACCTCATCCCGCACTTTTGAGGGTGCCAGGAGGAGCCTCCGCGACAGTCTCCGCTCGGCCCGTGACCATGGGAAGCGCGTCGACCAGGTCGTCGTCGCGAATCTTGCCGAGGTGAATCTCCAGAAGCGCCTGAAGCTCACGACCATAGCGAAGGAGTTGGGGTGCGATCTTGTTCAGGTCTACGATCGGCCCTGGTTTGCCAACGCGTTTCGCGAGGATCCCGAGTGGCGCCGCAGGATTCTGCACATCGAGGGTGGCACGTTCTGCCTTTCCCGCACGCCGCGTGGAGTGCGGCCCGAACAACACCAGCTCTCAACCATCGGCCGCGATGAGCTTCTCGAATGTGCTGACAACTCGGTCCAGGACCTCATCCTCTGGGGGGTCCCCGGCGTTGGCAAGAGCCACGTCGCTGGGAGATTGGGTGGCGCCCTGTTCCTCGCGCAGGGGGCTACACCTGACCGACTTCTCGATGACCTACTCACCACGGCGCCCGACGTCGTCGTCATCGACGACGCCGGGGGTCGGCTGGAAGACATCCAGCACCTCCTGGACGTTCGGCACATGGAGAACCTCACGTTCCGCGTGGCCGTCACGTGCTGGCCACATGAGAAGGACCATGTCGCCGATCACCTCCCTGATGCGCGACAGCTTGAGGTGGACTTGCTGTCCATGGAGGAAATCGGAACCCTTCTTCGCGAGCGGGGGATCACCAGGCTCTCGGTCATTGTCGAGTTACTCCAGCAAGCGCAAGGACGACCCGCCTGGGCGCTCAACCTCGCAGACGTTCTTATCCGCCAGGGCGACTGGCGAGCCGTATGGACCGGCCAGGCAGTCAGAGAGCAGATCCAGGCCTTTCTTCGCCGATCGAATGCGCCTGCCGAAGCTATTCAACTGCTCGCGGCCATCGCCCTCGTCGGCGGCGCCACTCAGGACCAAGCCCGAATCATCGCTCGTCTCTTCGAACTCACCCCGACACAGTTCGAGGAACTCATTCGCTCGGTCGCGATCGCGGGGCTCGTTGACGTCAGACGAAACGCACTTTGGCGTGATCCCGATGGGCGAGCGTTCGAGCACTTCTATCGGGTGGTGCCTCGCACCATCGCTGCGAGCATTGTGGGCGCCGCGTACTTCCACGGCACCGCAACTGCCCTGCGCATTAGCGATATCAAGCGAGAGTTGCCGGAACTCCATCCGGGCATCCTGCAAACACAGGTCGACGCGGCACTGCTCGGTGCTGATGAGCCCATGGTGCCAACCGAGCCGGAACTCGTCGCCGTCCTGTGCGGCATTGGGCCGGGCTCAAGTGCTAGCGAATTGCTGCGCTCCTACGCACTCATCAATTCCACTTGCGCACGTTTCGTCTTCGTGCACCTTGCGGAGTCGGTGAAAGGAGCTGCAGCGCTGGGCGATGAGGGCGCGGCAATGGCCGCATGCGAGGATTTCGCCGCCTGTACCGCGGATTCACTAGAGTCGTCCCACAGTCCAGAACTCAGTCTCTTCTTCGCCTCATTGGCTACGTTGGCGGCTCACGGGTGGGATTGCACGAAGCCAATCAAGGCGCTGGTTGACGACGTCTTGGACGCCCGCACCGGCGACCCGCCCAGCTCGTCGGCGATAGTGCGACTCTGCGCTGGCATGGCAAGTGACCAAGCGAAAGAGCTGCCGGACCACGTGTGGATCGCCCTGGCATGTTCCGTCCTTCAGCCGACGCTTGACGGCAATTTCATGAACCCCGAGAAGCCGAACTCGTTGGTTCTACAGTCATTCACGTGGCCCAAAGAAGATATCGATTCCATATATGATGCCCTCGAACCGGAGTTGGTCCGCCGGGTCCCTGAGGCAACGAAAGACGACCTCGCACACCTCATCGAGGTCATGAGCAAATGGGTGCATATCGCCGGTGGGCACGGTCTTCCATACGGCGGCGTCCCGGACTCCGGGCAGCGGCTCGCCGCGGGTCGTGTCGCCGCCTCGATCGCCGACGCCATCGCCCCTGTGATCGCCACGCCCGGCCTGCGCGCTGTGTTCAACAGCAAAGCCTCCCGGATCGGAGTCCGCCTTGACGAACCTGATGATCTCTTCGCGGCTCTGATCCGCAAGCACGACCGCGCAACGAATTGGGAGGAATGGGGCCGCCGTCGTGCCGCCGACCTCGACCGGGCACTCGCTGACTACTTCAGCCGATCGCCCGCCGTCCTCATGACGTGGCTTCGCGACCACGAAGCTGCTCTCGGATTGGCCAGGCACAGCTCCGCAGTAAGGAGTGTCATGGGCCGCCTTGCCATGCGTTCGGATCCCGAGGTGTGGCTCAACGCGGCCATGGACCACGGACTCGGCCATGCCGCAGGCCCCCTCATCAGCAGGTGCGTGGATGACGGCGTATTGACACTGCCCCTTGCCGCGGAACTGCTGGCTGACGCGGGCGGGAGATCCCAAGTCATCTCCTCCGTCATCGTCGCGTGTCAGAACGCCGAACTGAAGGAACTCGTTCTCAAGAGCCTCACTGGCGACGACATCAAGAAGCTCGACTCGGACGTCGCGCTCCGCAACATAAGCGACGCCATCCGCAATGACCTGTTCACCCATCCGGACGCCATGGTCCGGAGCACGGCAGCCGCATTGTGGGCTGCCAACTTCTCGTTCTGCTATGAAGACGTCCCCCAAGACCCAAACTGGGCGTCGGCCATGACCGACCTCGTCATCCCGCACGGAACCCTGATCGACGATTGGCAATCCACTGCACTCAAGGCTTTTGCGGGCTCGCATCCAGAGGCCTACATGGATCTTCTGCATACTCATGTCAAAAATCTCAGCGGTTACGACGCCTTTGATGGGTGGCTGGAAAGCGCGCGGGAACTGAGCAGCACACACCGCCTCGAACTGTGGTATCGAGTGCGGGAGAGCCCGATGGCTGAGGAGTTATTCTGGGTCATCGCTGCTGGCGATACCAAATGGATAATGAGAGCGGTATCCGATCCATCCTTTCCCGTCCAGCTCAGAACGCTACTGCATGCAAAGAGGTTCCAGTTTGGCACGAAGTATCCCCTTAAGGATCTCGCGGTTATGCTGCGCCCACTCAAGTGGCGGCCCGACGACCTGTTGTCGACCCTCGAGGTCGGGATGCACGTGGGCGAAGAGCATGAACGCCTCGAACGGAACCTCGCGGTTTGCCATGAACTGGCTGAGTCGTCCGAGCCGGACCTCGCAGAACTGGGGAATCGAGGCGTCGAAACCCTTGAGCGGCGGTTGGCCCAGGCGAAAGCGGCTGCTCGACGAGCCGCGGTGCGCGGGACATTCGCCTACTGACTGCGACCTTGTCGGCCGGGTCCCTTCACTGTCGACCGCGCATGGAGCGGTGGATCGCGATGCGGTTGGAGTCGACCAAGCGGGTCGATCTGGTGGTCTGGGTCCGTGCAGGCATGATCAGCCTGTCGGATGCACGTACTCCCCCGCCGCGCCGGCGCCGCGGCTGGCCAGGACGTGGCGGCGCACGACCTGCTCGGCCGCGCCGGCGTCGCCGGCCGCGATGTGGTCGAGGATAAGCAGGTGCTCGGCGTGGGCCCGATCCCCCGGCGACGAGTCGCCCGGCGCGAGCCGACGGTAGCGATCGGCCTTGTCCCACAAGCCACCCAAGGTCGTGGCGAGCAACGCGTTGCCGGCGGCCCGATGGATCGCCGCGTGGAAGGCGCGATGGGCGAGGAAGTCGGCCAGCCCGGGCGCCGCTGGGAGCGGGCGCAAGGCCGCCACCGCGGCGCGCAGGGTCCCCAGTTCGGAC
>JBDIAJ010000008.1:0-45521 GCA_039812345.1 Nostocoides sp.
CCTAGGCCGATCCGGAGGGAACGATCCGCACGTGCAGGCTCTTCATCAGCGGCTGGCGGCTCTGCGTGCTCCAGTCGGCGATGCAGACAAGGGCGTTGAGTTCGGGCATGTAGCCGGCGGCGCTGCCTGGGGGAATGTCGTAGGCGAGCGCCCGCCACCCCTCGACCCGTCGCACGGACCCGTCGCGGGACGTCGCGACGATGTCGACGAGATCGCCCTCGGCCAGGCCGCGGTCCGCCATGTCGGCCCGGTTCATCAGGACCAGCGTGCGCAGGCCGCGCACGCCCCGGTAGCGGTCGTCGTCGGAGTAGATCGTCGTGTTCCACTGATCGTGCGAGCGCATCGTCTGCAGGACGAGGGTGTCCCCGGCCGGGACGACATCGGGCAGCGGCGCCGCCGAGAACTCCGCCTTCCCCGACGCGGTGTGGAAGACGAGTTCGCGAGCGGGCTGCCTGATCCGGAAGCCCAGCGGGTGGCGCACCCGTCGGTTGAAGTCCTCGAACCCATAGATCGCCTGCGCCATCGTGTCCCGGATCCGGTCATAGTCGCCGACGTAGGACTCCCACGGGGTCGCGCTGCCGGGGAGGGTGGCGCGGGCCATTCCGGCGATGATCGCCGGCTCGGAGCGCAGATGCGGCGACGCGGGCGGGCGGATGCCGCGCGAGAGGTGCACCATGCTCATCGAGTCCTCGACCGAGACCGCCTGCGGCCCAGCGGATTGCACGTCGTGCTCGGTGCGGGCGAGGCACGGGAGGATGAGCGCGCGGCGGCCGTGGACCAGATGGCTGCGGTTGAGTTTGGTGCTGACCTGCACCGTGAGCTCGCAGGCGCGCAGTCCCGCGGCGGTGTAGGGCGTGTCCGGCGCCGCGAGAACGAAGTTGCCGCCCATCCCGACGAACACCCGGACCTCGCCGGCGTTCATCGCCTCGACCGTCCCCACCGTGTCGAAGCCGGGCTCGCGCGGTGACCGTATGCCGCAGGCCGCGTCGATCAGCGCGAGCACCGACTCGGGCGGGTCGTTGTCGATCCCACAGGTCCGGTTGCCCTGGACATTGCTGTGCCCGCGCACCGGGGAGGGGCCGGTCCCCTCACGGCCGAGATTCCCGCGCAGGAGAAGGACGTTGACGATCTCGCGGATCGCGTCGACGCCGTGCTCGTGCTGGGTGACCCCGAGGCACCAACTGATCAGCGTCCGGTCGGAGCGGGAATAGATCCCCGCCGCCCGGCGGATATCGGCTTCGGTGAGCCCGGACTGGTGCTCCAGCTCCGCCCAACTCGTCGCCTCGACCACGGCGCGATAGGCGTCGAAGCCGCTGGTGAATCGCCCGATGAACTCGGTGTCGAGGGCGTGGGGGTTGGCGGCATACGACTCGAGGACCGCCTTGGCGATGCCGCGCAGCAGCGCCATGTCACCACCCGGGCGGACCTGGAGGTTGAGCGTGCTCGTCGGCGTCGCCTTGTCGAGCAGCATCTGCCCGAACTCGTGCGGAACGATCGTCCGGGTCGCCGCCGCCTCGACGAGCGGGTTGATGTGGACGATCTCGGCGCCGCGGCGATAGGCGTCGGCGAGCGCGGTGATCATCCGCGGGGCGTTGGAGGCGGCGTTGACGCCGAGGATGAAGATCGCCTCGGCGGTGTCCCAGTCGACCAGGTCGGCGGTCCCCTTGCCGGTGCCGAGGGCGGCGGCGAGGGCCCGCCCGGACGCCTCGTGGCACATGTTCGAGCAGTCGGGGAGGGTGTTGGTCCCGAACTCGCGAGCCCACAGTTGATAGAGGAAGGTCGCCTCGTTGCTCAGCCGCCCGGAGGTGTAGAAGGCGGCCTGGTTCGGGCTGCTCAGCCCGCGCAGGCTCTCCCCGACCAGCGCGTATGCCGCGTCCCACCCGATCGGCACATAGTGATCGGTCGCCGGGTCGTAGACCATCGGCTCGGTGAGCCGGCCGACGTCCTCGAGGGCGAAGTCGGTCCACGACTCGAGCTCGGTGACCGTGTGCGCCGCGAAGAACGCGCGGTCCACGCGCGCTTGCCCGTCATCTCCCAGGTGACGTGCTTGATCCCGTTCTCGCACAGGTCGAGTCGCAGGCCGTGGCGATCGTCGGGCCAGGCGCAGCCCGGGCAGTCGAAGCCGCCGTTCTCGTGGTTCATCTTCAGCATCGCCCGCGGGGCGGAGAGGAACTCGCGGCTGCGGAGGATCACCTCGCCGACGGACTTCGCCGCGCCCCAGCCCGCCGCGGGGTGGTGGTAATCGTGCTGCGACCACTCGCCGTCGGCCGTCGGGCCGTCACCGCCGGGTGCCGCCGTGCCACGTGGACGCCGGAACTTCGCCATGTCCGTCCTCCTTCACCCGTATGCCGCTCACCTGCGACCCTAGCCGCTCCACGGCCGGCCGGGCCGGGCGCGCGGCGCCGGGCCGGCGGGGCCGGCCGGGTCGACCGGCGGGACCTCAGTGCAGGCCGGCCTGCAGCCGCAGGCCCGCGAGGAGCAGGTCGAGCCCGGCGGTGAACTGGTCGAGATCCTGGTGGCGGGCGAACTCGTCGGCCACCTCGTGCAGGAACGGGAAGCGCTCGGCGTCGGTCGCCGTCCACACCGCCGCATAGTCGCGGAGGTAGGCCGCGCGCTCCGCCTCGCCGAGCACCTCACCGACGTCCTTCGGCTGGCTCAGTTCGGCGCCGACCCCGGTCACGTAGTTGACGATCGCCGAGACCGCGTGGAAGCGCTGCCGCGTCGTCAGGTCGAGCCGCTGCGCCTGCTGCCCGAAGCGGTCATAGAGGGCCATGCTGTTGGGCTGGAGCTCGGTGTCGCGCAGCAGATAGGCGGCGAGCCACGGGTGCTCGCGCATCGCGTCATAGAGGACGAGGGCCATCGCCCGCAGATTGGCGATCGGGTCCGCTCCGGTCGCCTCCCGCTCGGAGCGCTGCAGCACCGTGCCGAGGATGTCGTCAGTGGCGCGGTCGAGAAGTTCGTCCTTGCTCGAGACATACCAGTAGATGCTCCCGACGCCGCCGCCGAGCCGCGCCGCGAGCGCGCGGAAGGTGAGGTTGGCCTCGCCCGCCTCGTCGAGGAGCGCGATCGCGCCCGCGATGACCGCCTCGAGGGAATGGCTCGCCCGGCGGCGTCCGGCCCCACCCCGCGGCCCGCCCCGGGGACGCCCGCCGGGGCCACGGTCGGGGCGCGCACGATCGGGCATACGGCCATCCAACCACGCGACTTGCGAGCAACCGAACGTTGCTCTATTCTCGAACCACGTTCGATCATAGAACCTTGTTCGAAAGGAGAACCGTCATGACCATCACCACGACTCGTGAAGTCCCCGCGGCCATCCGCCCCGCCTCCCTGCGGGCCGCCTGGATGCCGCTCCTCGCTCTCGCCCTCGCGTTCTTCGTCGAGATGGTCGACAACACGGTGCTGACCATCGCGCTGCCGACGATCGGCCGCGACCTCGGGGCCGGCGCCACGGCGCTGCAGTGGATCACCGGCGCCTACTCGTTGACCTTCGGCGGGCTGCTGCTCACCGCCGGGTCGCTCGCCGACCGGCTCGGCCGGCGCCGGGTGCTCCTGTGGGGCCTCTCGGCGTTCGGCCTGATGAGCGCCCTCGCCCTGCTGGTCACCGGCGCGGGGCAGCTGATCGCCCTGCGGGCCGCGCTCGGCGTCGCCGCCGCCGGGATGGCCCCGGTGACCATGTCCCTCGTCTTCCGCCTCTTCGACGACGAGGCGCTGCGGATGCGCGCGATCACCGTCATGGTCGTCGTCGGGATGAGCGGCTTCGCCCTCGGCCCGCTGCTCGCCGGCACCGCGCTCGCCCACGTGAGCTGGCACTGGCTGCTCGTCGTCAACCTGCCGATCGCGGCCGTCGCCGTGACCGGCGTCCGGCTCGGCATCGCCGAGGACGCCCCCGAGGACCTGCACCCGGCGCCGATCGACTGGCCCGGGGCGACGCTGACGACCGCGATCCTCGGCAGCGCGGCATACGCCCTGACCTCGGGTGTGGAACACGGATGGTTCGCCCCGCTGACCCTCCTGGCGGCGCTGGCCGCCGTGGCGGCGACGATCGGGTTCGTCCTGCGGGAGCGCGCTGCCACGCACCCGATGCTCGACCTCGACCTGCTGCGCGGGCGCACCATCCGCGGGGCGGCCCTCGCCCAGCTGGGCGGGAGCGTCGCGATGATCGGGGCGATGTTCGCCCTGGTCCTGCACTTCCAGGACGCCTACCGCTGGAGCCCGGTCGGGCCGGCCTGGCCAACCTCCCGTTCGTCGTGACCATGCTGCTCGCCACCCCGGTGGCCGAGCAGGCGGCGGCGCGGTTCGGACACCGGATCGCCTGCCTGATCGGCACCGGCCTGCTCACCGTCTCCCTCCTCGGCCTCGCCTGGGCGGTGCCACACGGGTATGCCGCGATCGCCGTCGCGATGGTCGGGTTGACCCTCGGCCTGCGGATGATCATGACGATCTGCGCGGTCGCCCTCGTCGACGCGATGCCGGCGAACCGGACGACGATGGGCGCCGCGCTCAACGACACCGCGCAGGAGGTCGGCACCAGCGTCGGGGTCGCGGTCGTCGGGACCGTGATCGCCGCCCTGCTCGGCGCCGCGGGTGCCGGTGCCTGGGACGCGGCGACGGTCGCGGCCTTCTTCCACGGCGAGCGGGTCGCGTTCGTCCTCCTCGCCGGGCTGGTCGGGCTCGTCGCCGGCTACGGCGCCAACACCCTCACCGACTCCCGATCGACCGAGGAACACTGACGCCGCCGAGCAGCCACGCCGGCGAGCGGCCACGCCGGCGTCCGACCGGCTACGCCAGCGCCGACCGCCGGGCACCCTGGGTGACGAGACCCCGGCCGTCGGTGCCGAGCGGCACCCATGGGTCGGGCTCATGGGTGATCCGGTTGCGCAGATCGCGCCGCACGATCTCGATGCTCCACATCCAGAGGATGTGACCGAAGCATTCGGAGAAGTGCTCCTGCCACGGCTGGTTCCAGGGGGCCGGGACCGTGCCCATCGCCGGCATCACCACCAGGTGGAAACCCACCCAGACGAGAAAGCCGAACGCAGCGCCCTGCCAGAGCGTGATCTGCGGGTAGTACTCCGCGACGACGCAGTAGAGCACGCCGAAGGCGATGGCGAACGAGAAGTGGATGAGGAACGAATAGATCGGCAGCGCGTTGCCATTGAAGGTCACGGTCGTGTGCGCCGTGTCCGCGCTGATCCCGAACTGTTCCAGAAGCTTCTGCGGTGGGTTGGTCGCATTCCGCGCCGGCGTGCGCGGCGGGAACGGCACCTCCCACCCGAACTTGACGATGGCCGAGAATGCTCCGCCGATCAACCCCACGAGAATGGCCGTGGGGATGCGCCGGCGAGCGGGGTCGCTGTGCAGCGTCATCATGACGTCCTCCCTTCTGCGACAACGCTCCTCGCGTCCCGCGGCGGCTGTCGATCACGCGCCGGGGACGATCCGATGAACTCTTCGCACCACTGGTGCTTCGATGGGTCCCGTGAGCGCCGACTGGTTCCGTGATGTCGTGATCTACGAGATCTACCCGCAGTCGTATGCCGATTCCGACGGCGACGGGATCGGCGACCTCCGCGGGGTGATCGAGCGCCTGGACCACATCGCCTCGCTCGGGGTGGACGCGATCTGGTTCAACCCGTGCTTCGTCTCGCCCTTCGCCGACGCCGGCTACGACGTCGCCGACTACCTGCGGGTCGCGCCGCGCTATGGCACCAACGACGATCTCGTCGAGCTCGTCGCCAAGGCCCGCGCGCGCGGCCTGCGGGTCATCCTCGACCTCGTCGTCGGGCACACCTCGACGCAGCACCCGTGGTTCCAGGCGGAGCTGACCGCCGAGGGCCCGAGCCCCGACGGCGACCGCTACATCTGGCGCACCGACGATCCCGGCGCCGGCTGGGGCATCGACCTGCCCGGCATCCCCGCGTGGGTGCGATCACCCGGGCCACGCCCGGGCTGGTACCTGAAGAACTTCTACGACGCCCAGCCGGCCCTGAACTTCGGCTGGGTCGACGCCGACCCGGCCCAGCCGTGGCGCGACCCCGTCGACGCCGCCGGCCCGCGCCGCAACCGCGCGGCCCTGCGCGAGATCCTCGACTTCTGGTTCTGCCGCGGGATCGCCGGCTTCCGTGTCGACATGGCCTTCTCCCTCGTCAAGGACGAACGCCTCGTCGGCGGGCGGGCGGCGTCGGTCGCGATCTGGCGCGAGATCCGGGAGTGGATGGACTCGGCATACCCGGACGCCGTCCTCATCCCCGAGGGCGAGGAACCCCGAACCGGCGGGCCGTTCGCCTTCGACGCCGACTTCGCCCTCGTCATCCACGAGGCACACGCCAGCCTCTTCGACAACCACGGCGCCGGCATCCTCCCGTGGAACACCCCGCGCGAGCCGTTCTTCGACGCGGCCGGCGCCGGGTCCACGCAGATCTTCCGGCGCTCGTGGGCGGGCCTTCGGGAGGCCGACTCCGCCCGACCGATCGTCATGGCCACCTCCGACCACGACTTCTCCCGACTTCACTGCGGCACCCGGACTCCGGAGCAGCTCGGTGCCGCCTTCACCCTCCTGTTCACCTGGGGAAGCGTGCCGAGCCTCTACTACGGCGACGAGATCGGCATGCGCTATCTGCCCGGTATGCCGGACGTCGAGGGCGCGCTCTGCAACCCCGGCTACAACCGCGCCGGGTGCCGCACCCCGATGCAGTGGGACGACGCTCCGAATGCGGGCTTCTCCACGGCCGACCCGGTCGACCTCTATCTCCCGATCGATCCCGACCCCGCCCGGCCGACCGTGGCCGCGCAGGACGGCATCCCCGGATCGACCCTCACCCTCGTGCGCGAGCTTCTCGCCCTGCGCCGCGCGACCCCGGCCCTGCAGGGGCACGCGCCGACGCGCGTCGTGAACGAGGACTATCCGTTCGCGTGGACCCGCGGCGAGACCCACCTCGTCGTCGTCAACCCCCGCGCGGAGCCGGCCCGCCTCGACATCCCGCAGGCCCGATCGGCGCGCCTGCTCTGGGGCAGCGGCTGCCGGGCGAGTGAGACCGGCCTCGTCATCGACGGATTCGGCCACGGCGTCTTCACGCTCTGATCCGGGAGTGCCACACTGGCGACCTGGGCGTATGCCGATCCACCCCACCGCGGGAGGTCACCGATGAGCACCGCACGGCCTCAGGCCGCTCCCCTCGGCCGCGTCGAGGAGGTCGGCGAGGGGATCTACGCCTACATCCAGCCCGACGGCACCTGGTGGATCAACAACACGGCCTTCCTCGTGGGTCGGCGCGGGGTCGCGGCGATCGACGCCTGCGCCACCGAGGCGCGCACTCGGGCCTTCCTCGACGCGATCCGCTCCCGGACCACCGCGCCCGTGCGCACCCTGGTCAACACCCACCATCACGGCGACCACACCCACGGCAACAGCCTCTTCGACACCGCGACGATCGTCGCCCACGAGCGCACCCGCGAGGCCGTCCTCGCCGAGAACACCCCGCCGAACTCCCGCCTCATCGCCACCGGCACCTGGGAGCCGGTCGACTGGGGCGACCTCGAGGTCGCCGCACCGTTCCTCACCTTCACCGACGAGGTCACCCTCCACGTCGATGACCTGCGCTGCGTCGTCCGGCACGTCGCCACCCCCGCCCACACGACCAACGACTCGATCGTCTGGATCCCCGACCGCGGCATCCTCGTCACCGGAGACCTGCTCTTCAACGGCGGGACACCGTTCGTCGTCATGGGATCGGTGGCCGGGGCGATCGAAGCGGTCGAGGGACTCCGGTCGTATGCCGCGACCACCCTCATCCCCGGCCACGGCCCGGTCGCGGGGCCGGGCCTCATCGACGACGTGCTCGCCTACCTCCGGTTCGTCCAACGCGTCGCCGCCGAGGCGAAGGCGGCCGGTCTCGACCCGCTGAGCGCGGCCCGCGAGGCCGACCTCGGCGAGTTCGCCGAACTCACCGACAGCGAGCGCCTGGTCGGCAATCTGCACCGGGCCTACCTCGAACTCGACGGCCTGCCCCGCGGCATACCGCTGCCCGATCCGGTCCGGGTGCTCGCCGACATGGTCGCCTTCAACGGCGGCCGCCCCCTGTCCTGCCACGCCTGACCCGACCACTCCAGGCCAACCCGAGGAGGCACCATGCGCTGGATCACCTACGACGCGTGGAACGGCATACGGACCGGGATCCTCGATCCGGACGACACGGTCCGCGGCCTCGCCCCGGGCAACACCCTCCTGGGGTTGATCCGTGCCGGCGCCCACGCCCTCGACATCGCCGCCGCCCACGCCCGCGAATCCCCCGAGGAGGTCCGCCCCCTCGGTGAGGTGACGCTCCTCGGGCCGCTCCCGAGGCCGCCGTCGATCCGCGACGGACTCTGCTTCCTCGATCACCTGCGCGGGTGCTACCGCGCCCTCGGCCGCGACACGACCCTGCACCCGGCCTGGTCGCAGACGCCCGCCTTCTATTTCACCAACCCCGACTGCGTCGTCGGTCCGTATGCCGACGTCCCCGTCGCCCCCGGATCCCGCCTCTTCGACTTCGAACTCGAACTCGGCATCGTCATCGGTCGCGCCGGGCGTGACCTCCATCCCGACCAGGCGGAGCGCCACGTGGTCGGCTACACCCTCTTCAACGACTGGACCGCCCGCGACCACCAGATGCGCGACCTCGCCCAGGGCATCGGCCTCGGCAAGAGCAAGGACAGCGCGATCACCCTCGGCCCGTGGCTGGTCACCGCCGACGAACTGGAGCCGTACCGCCGCGACGGCCGGCTCGCGGTCGAGCTCTCCGCGACCGTCAACGGCCGCGAACTCGCCCGTGGCCGCACGGACGCGATGGACTGGAGCATCGGCGAACTCCTCGCCTACGTCTCCCGCGGCGTCGACCTGACGCCCGGCTCGGTGATCGGCTCCGGCACCATCCCGGGCGGCTGCCTCCTCGAGCACGTCGACACCCCCGACCCGGCCGCGTATGCCGGGTGGTTGCGTCCCGGGGACGTCGTCACCCTCCGCGGCGACGGGCTGGGCGAGACCCGCAACACCATCGTCGCCGGCGTCGACGTGATCCCGCTCCACTCCGGCTGCTGAGGCCCCGACCGGGGGCGGTCCGTCCGGGGGTGCGGTGCGTCGCCCCCGGCGCCACGGGATAATCGAGGCCTGACCACGCCGGCGTGCCGGCCGACCCGAGGGGGACCCGTGACCGCTGTGACGAGCCTGCACATCCGGCAGAAGCTGACCATGATGGTCAACCAGTACTGGATCAGCTCCACCGACTCCGCTGGCAACCCGGCGGAGGTGATGGCGTTCGCGCAGCAGAAGCGGATGAAGCTGCGCGAGGAGGTCACGTTCTACCGGGACGACAGCCGGACGCAGGTCCTCTTCGGCTTCAAGTCGCGGCAGGTCATCGACATGGCGGCGACGACGGATGTGTTCGACGCCAACCGGATGCCGATCGGCGTCTTCCGCAAGGACGCGGTCAAGTCCCTGCTCAACTCGACCTGGCACATCCAGAACGGCCCGATCGCGGCGACCGGCCGCGAGCGCAGCCAAAACGTCGCCGTGGTCCGCCGCTTCGGCGGCTTCATCCCGATCGTCGGCGACGTTCTCGAGATGATCCCGTGGCAGTTCCACTTCGATTTCGTCGACGCCGGCGGCGCCGACGTCCTGTCCGTCGAGCGGCAGCGCAAGGTCCGGGACAACTACCTCCTGACGCTGCGCCCTGACTCCGCCGGCACCCTCCTCGACTGGCGGTTCGCCGCGGCCCTGGGGGTCGCGCTCGACGCCTTCCAGGGCCGCTGAGCCCACGGCTCAACCTCCCCGTCGAAAGGCCGGTTCAGCCCCGTCGAGAGGCCGGTTCAGGGCCGTCGAAAGGCCGGTTCAGGGTCGTCGAAGTCCCACGCCCGGCGTGGGAGAGGCGGGTTTCGCTCACGGCCGCGCGCGGTGGCGCGGTCGCAGGGCCAGCGAGACGTAGACGAGCCCGACGAGCACCGGGACCTCGATGAGCGGTCCGACCACGCCGGCCAGCGCCTGCCCCGACGCCGCCCCGAAGGTCGCGATCGCGACGGCGATGGCGAGTTCGAAGTTGTTGCCCGCGGCGGTGAACGCGAGCGTCGTGGTCCGCGCGTAGCCCAGCCCGAGCGCCCGCCCGACGGCATACCCGCCGCCCCACATGGTCGCGAAGTAGGCGAGCAACGGCAACGCGATCCGGGCGACGTCCAACGGCCGGCTCGTGATCTGCCGCCCCTGGAGCGCGAAGAGGACGACGATCGTGAACAGCAGCCCATAGAGCGCCCACGGCCCCACCCGCGGAAGGAACGAGCGTTCGTATGCCGATCTCCCCCACCGTGCCTCGCCCACCCGCCGGGACAGATACCCGGCGACGAGGGGGATGCCGAGGAAGATCAGCACGCTCTTGGCGATCTGCCACGGCGAGACATCCAACGCGGTCTGGGACAGGCCGAGCCACCCCGGCAGGACGGCGAGATAGAACCAGCCGAGCGCGGCGAACGCGATCACCTGGAAGATCGAGTTGAGCGCGACCAGGACGGCGGCCGCCTCCCGGTCGCCGCAGGCGAGGTCGTTCCAGATGATGACCATGGCGATGCAGCGGGCGAGCCCGACGACGATGAGGCCGGTCCGGTAGGCGGGCAGGTCGGGCAGGAGCAGCCAGGCCAGCGTGAACATCAACGCCGGCCCGACCACCCAGTTGAGGACGATGCTGGCCACCAGCAGCCGCCGATCACCGGTCACGGTGTCGAGTCGGTCGTAGCGCACCTTGGCCAGAACCGGATACATCATGACCAGCAGCCCGAGGGCGATCGGCAGCGAGACCCCGTCGACCTCGACCGCGGACAGCGCGTCGCCGAGCCCGGGGACGAGCCGGCCGAGCAACAGCCCGGCGGCCATGGCGGTGACGATCCAGACCGGGAGGAACCGGTCGAGCGTCGACAGCCGCGCGGCCACCCCGTGCGGTGCGGCGTCGGTCCTCGCGGTCACACCGACGGCTTGCTCGCCCGGACGAAGGCGCTCGCGAAGGCGCCGTCGAGGGCCGTGACCGCCTGATCGAGCGTCATACCGGCGGGCAGTCGGGCGGGGTCGAGTTGGTCGCCCATCGCCTCGAGATCGTCGCGGCCGTATCCGCGGGTCACCTCGACGCCGGCGGCGACGAACCCGGCGGCGACGAGCTTGGCGACGTAGTCCTCGTCGCGCAGGGAACCCGAGATGCACCCGGTCCACAGCGCGACCACGCCGCGCAGCCCGTCCGGAATCTCGCGCAGCAGCACGATGTCGGAGACCGCGAAGCGCCCACCCGGCCGCAGCACCCGGAACGCCTCCCGCAGCACCGCGTCCTTGTCGGTGCTGAGGTTGATGACGCAGTTGGAGATGACGACGTCGACGCAGGCGTCCGGCAGCGGCACATCCTCGATCGCGCCGAGAAGGAAGGTCGCGTTCTCGATGCCGGCCTCGGCGCGATTCCGCTCGGCGAGCGCGAGCATCTCCGGGGTCATGTCGAGGCCGTATGCCGTGCCCCCCGGCGCGACCCGTCGCGCGGACAGCAGGACGTCGAGCCCGCCGCCGGAGCCGAGGTCGAGGACGTCCTCACCCGGGCTCAACTCGGCCAGCGCGGTCGGGTTGCCGCAGCCGAGCGAGGCGGCGAGGGCGGCGTCGAACGGGGTGTCGGCCACGTCATACAGCCCGGAGCTGATCGGGTCGATCGGGCGGGTCTTGGCCTCCTCACCGCAACACGCGCTCGTGCCGCCGCAGCAGGAAGTCGGGGCCTCGGACACGGCGAGGGACGTGCGGGCGGCCGCGGCATACCGCTCCTGGACGGCGGCTCGGACCTCGTCGTCGGTGAGGTGCGTGGTCACGTCGGTCTCCTTCTCTCGAACGGCTTGTCTCGATGTTCATCGAATCAGCGGTTCCACTCTGCCGCCTTGCTTCGATGTCTGTCAAGATAGGGTCATGACTGTCGTCGATGTCACCATCCAGGCCCCGCCCGCCACGGCGTGCTGCGGCCTCGGCGGCCCCATCAGCGCCGACGACGCCATGCGCCTGGCGAGCATGTTCAAGGCGCTCGGGGATCCGGTCCGGTTGCGGATGGCGTCGATGATCGCGAGCCGCCCAGAGGTCTGCGTCTGCGAGATCACCCCGGCCTTCGACCTCTCCTCCGGGACGATCTCGCACCACCTCAAGACCCTCCGCGAGGCCGGGTTGGTCGACTGTGAACGCCGCGGGACCTTCGTCTATTACCGGATCGAGCCCGAGGCCGTGCAGTCGCTGCGCGCGCTGCTGTCGCTCGCATGAGACGACGTCAGCGGGCCGCCGCCGCGGCGACCGGCCTGGCCCTGGGGGCGGGTGGCCTCGCCGGGCTCGCGCCCCGGCTCGTCGACCGGTCACGCAATCGGGTGCTCAGGGACGGGGATCCGATCGTCGGCGACGACGCCCGCGCCCTCCACCAGCGCCTGACCGTCGTCGACCTCCACGCCGACACGCTGCTGTGGGATCGGGATGTCCTCGCGGGTTCCGCGCGGGGGCAGGTCGACCTGCCGCGGTTGCGGCGAGGAAACGTCGCCCTGCAGGTGTTCTCGTCGGTGACCAAAGCGCCGCGCGGAATGAACTACGACGCCAACGCCGCCGACTCCGACCTGATCACGCTGCTCGCGATCACCCAGCGCCAGCCGCGCGCGACCTGGACCTCGCTGCTGGCCCGGTCGCTGCACCACGCCGCGAAGCTGGACCGGGCCGCGGCGGCCTCCGGGGGTGCCCTCGTCCGGGTGCGCACGAGGCCCGACCTCGACCGGCTCCTCGCGGCTCGGGCGGGCGGCGCCGATGTGACCGGTGCGCTGCTGTCCGTCGAGGGGCTGCACAACCTCGAGGGCGACCTCGCCAACCTCGACCGGCTCGACGCCGCGGGCGTGCGCATGGCCGGGTTCGCCCACTTTTTCGACAACGACGTGGCCGGGTCCATGCACGGGCTGGCCAAGGGCGGCTTGACCGGACTCGGCCGGGAGGTGTTCGACGAGTGCGAGCGACGCGGCATACTCATCGATCTCGCGCACGCGAGCCACGCCGCCGTCGAGGACTTGCTCAGCCGGGCGACGCGCCCACTCGTGTCCAGTCACGGCGGGGTCCAGGCGACCTGCGCGGTCAACCGGAATCTCACCGACGACGAGATCCGCGGGGTCGCGGCGAGCGGCGGCGTCGTGGGCATCGGCTACTGGGAGGGGGCGGTCGGCGCCTTGACCCCGGCGGCCGTCATCGACGCCCTCGAGCATGTCATGGGCGTCGGCGGGGTCGCGACGGCCGCGCTCGGCAGCGACTTCGACGGCGCGGTGCCGATGGGTTGGGACACCGCCGATCTGGCGATCCTCACGCAGGAGTTGCTCGACCGGGGTCACGCGGACGGCGACATCGCCGCGGTCATGGGTGGCAACGCCATCCGGGTTCTGCGCGCTTCCCTGCCGGCGGGCGGACCCGGCCGCGCGGCATACGGCCAAGGGTGGTAGAAACGTGTTCTGCGAGAGAGTTTCCCGAGTCAGACCACACATCCGTCAAAAGGGGCTTCGATGGCGACCACACTGGCAGACCGACTGATCGAGATTCTCCGGCAAGCGGGGGTGCAGCGCATCTATGGCATCGTCGGCGACAGCCTCAACCCGATCGTCGACGCCGTGCGCAAGTCCGGTGGGTCGGCCAGGGGCGGGATCGACTGGGTGCACGTGCGGCACGAGGAGTCCGCGGCGCTCGCCGCCGCCGCCGAGGCGCAGCTGACCGGGCAGCTCGCCGTCTGTGCGGGATCCTGCGGCCCGGGCAATCTCCACCTCATCAACGGTCTGTATGACGCGAACCGCAGCGGCGCCCCGGTGCTCGCCATCGCCTCCCACATCCCGAGTGCCCAGATCGGTTCGGGCTTCTTCCAGGAGACCCACCCCGACCGGCTGTTCAACGAGTGCTCGGTCTACAACGAGATGGTCGTCTCCGCCCATCAGGGTCAGCGGATCATCCACTCGGCGATTCAGCACGCCATGGCCCTCGGCGGGGTCAGCGTCGTGTCCATCCCCGGCGACTTCGCGGAGTTCGAGGTCGCCGAACCGGCGCCCGCCCCGGCGAGGTTCCAGCGCGGCATACTGCAGCCCGATCCGCGGTCCGTCGACGCGCTCGTCGCGGCGATCGACGCGGCCGACAAGGTCGCGATGTTCGTCGGCGCGGGCGCGCGCGGGGCGCACGACGAGATCGTCGCGCTCGCCGAGAAGCTCAAGGCGCCCGTCGGGCACTCGCTGCGCGGCAAGGACGTCATCCAGTTCGACAATCCGTATGACGTGGGGATGACCGGTCTGCTCGGCTACGGCGCCGCGGCCGAGGGCCTCAAGGACGCCGACCTGCTGCTGATGATCGGGACCGACTTCCCCTACGACCAGTTCCTGCCCGACACCAAGACCGCGCAGATCGACCACAAAGCCGAGCACCTCGGGCGCCGGACGAACGTCGACATCGCCGTGCACGCCGATGTCCTGCCCACGATTCAGGCGGTCCTCGCCCGGGTCGCGACCAAGACCTCGACGAAATTCCTCGATGCGACCATGAAGCGCCACGACATGCTGATGAACAAGGCCGTCGGTGCCTACACCCGCAATGTCGAGCAGCACCGCCCGATCCACCCGGAGTATGCCGCGTCCATCCTCGACCAGGTCGCCGCGCGGGACGCCGTGTTCACCGCCGACACCGGCATGTGCAATGTGTGGACCGCCCGCTATGTCAATCCGCTCGGCACCCGTCGCGTCATCGGGTCCTTCATCCACGGGACGATGGCCAACGCCCTGCCGCACGCGATCGGGGCCCAGTGCAGCCAACCGGGGCGTCAGGTCGTGTCGGTCTCCGGCGACGGCGGCCTGTCGATGCTGCTCGGCGAACTCATCACCATCGCCACCTTGAACATCCCGGTCAAGGTCGTCGTCTTCAACAACTCGACCCTGGGGATGGTCAAGCTGGAGATGCTCGTCGAGGGTCTGCCGGACTTCGGCGTCGACGTCCCGCAGACGAACTACGCGGCGGTGGCGGCGGCCATGGGCATCCACGCCGTCCGGGTCGAGGACCCCAAGGACATCGAGCAGGCCTACCGCGACGCCTTCGCCCACGACGGCCCGGCGCTGGTCGAACTCGTCACCGACCCCAACGCCCTGTCCATCCCGCCCAAGGTCACGGCCGCCCAGGTGCGCGGCTTCGCGACGGCGATGAGCCGGATCGTGATGAACCGGGGCGCCGGCGAGGCGGTCGCGATGGCCCGCAGCAACCTGCGCAACATCCCGCGCTGACGCTCCGAGCGCGGTCAGGCCAGGGAGAGGAAGAGTTTCTCCATGGAGGCGACGTCCATCGGGTTGTGCTCGGGGTCGGTGAGGCACTGCCGGAGGCCGACGGCGATGGTCGCGAACCCGGCGCGGTCGATCGCCTTCGACACCGCCGCCATCTGGGTGACGATGTCCTGACACTCCCGGCCCTCCTCGATCATCTTGACGATGCCGCCGAGCTGGCCCTGGGCTCGCTTGAGGCGCTTGACGACCGCGGTCATGTCGTCGGACTGGAGCTGCATGCCGGCCTCCCGGGCTGGACGAGATGGCTGAGAGCTTACCCCCGCCGGTATCCGCGCGCGCTGGCTCGCTGGGTTCGCACGGACCCGTCCCGTGCGCGGGTCAGTCGGGCCGGACGTAGTCGGCGAGATGTTGCCCGGTCAGCGTCGACCGGGCCGCCACCAGGTCGGCCGGGGTGCCCTCGAAGACGATCCGGCCGCCGTCGTGACCCGCGCCCGGGCCGAGATCGATGATCCAGTCCGCGTGTGCCATCACCGCCTGGTGGTGCTCGATGACGAGGACCGACTTGCCCGAGTCGACCAGCCGGTCGAGCATGGCGAGGAGGTTCTGGACGTCGGCGAGGTGCAGGCCCGTCGTCGGCTCGTCGAGGACATAGATGTCGCCCTTGTCGGCCATCTGTGCCGCGAGCTTGAGCCGCTGCCGCTCGCCACCGGAGAGCGTGGTCAACGGCTGACCGAGTCGGACGTAGCCGAGCCCCACATCGGCCATCCGCTCCAGAATCCTGTGCGCCGCCGGGGTCTTCGCGTCACCCGCGGCGAAGAACTCCACCGCTTCGGCCACCGGGAGGTCGAGCACCTCGGCGATGTTCTTGCCGCCGAAGGTGTAGTCCAGCACGAACGGCGCGAAGCGCTTGCCCTCACACTCCTCGCACACCGTGGCCACCCCGGCCATCATCACCAGGTCGGTGTAGATGACGCCCGCGCCGTTGCAGGTCGGGCAGGCGCCCTCGGAGTTGGCGCTGAAGAGCGCCGGCTTGACCCCGTTGGCCTTGGCGAAGGCCTTGCGGATCGGCTCCAGCAGCCCGGTGTAGGTCGCCGGATTGCTGCGCCGCGAGCCCTTGATCGCCCCCTGGTCGACGACGACGACCTCGTCGCGCCCGGCCACCGAGCCGTTGACGAGCGAACTCTTGCCCGAACCCGCGACCCCCGTCAGCACCGCGAGGACGCCGAGCGGGATGTCGACGTCGACCTCGCGCAGATTGTTCTCGGTGGCGCCGCGCACCTCCAGCGCCCCCGTCCGGGCGCGCACCGCGTCCTTCAGGCGGGCCCGGTCATCGAGGTGCCCGCCGGTCAGGGTGTCGCTGGCCCGCAGCCCGTCGATGTCGCCCTGGTAGACGATCTCCCCGCCGCCGGTGCCGGCTCCCGGGCCGAGGTCGACGACGTGATCGGCGATCGCGATCGTCTCCGGCTTGTGCTCGACGACGAGCACGGTGTTCCCCTTGTCCCGCAACTGGAGCAGCAGATTGTTCATCCGCTGGATGTCGTGCGGATGCAGCCCGATCGTCGGCTCGTCGAAGACATAGGTGACATCGGTCAGCGCCGATCCGAGATGCCGGATCATCTTGATCCGCTGCGCCTCACCACCGGAGAGCGTCCCCGACGACCGGCTCAGCGAGAGGTAGCCGAGGCCGATCTCGACGAACGAGTCGAGGGTCTCCGTCAGGCCGGCGAGCAACGGGGCGACCGACGGATCGGCGATGCCCCGCACCCATACGGCCAGATCGCTGATCTGCATCGCACACGCTTCGGCGATATCGATGCCCTTGACTTTGGAGGAGCGCGCCAGGTCGTTCAGTCGCGTCCCACCGCACTCGGGGCAGGTCTGGAAGACCACGGCCCGGTCCACGAAGGCGCGGATGTGCGGCTGCATCGCCTCCCGGTCCTTGGACAGCATCGACTTCTGCAGCTTGGGGATCATACCCTCGTAGGTGATATTGATGCCGTCGACCTTGAGCCTGGTCGGCTCCTTGTAGAGCAGGTCGGCGAGCTCGCGCTTGGTGTAGTTCGCGATCGGCTTGTCCGGGTCGAAGAAGCCGCTGTTCAGGTAGATCCGGCCGTACCACCCGTCCATCGAATAGCCGGGGATGGTCAGCGCCCCCTCACGCAGCGACTTGGACGCGTCATACAGGGCCGTCAGGTCGAAGTCGGAGACCTTGCCGACGCCCTCGCATCGGGCGCACATCCCGCCCTGGACGCTGAACTCGCGGCGCGCCTTGACCTCCATCCCGCCCTTGGTCATCGTCACCGCGCCGGCTCCCGAGATCGAGGCGACGTTGAAGCTGAACGCCTTCGAGCTGCCGATGTGCGGGACTCCCAGTCGGGAGAACAGGATGCGCAGCATTGCATTGACATCGGTGACGGTGCCGACGGTGGAGCGGATGTTGGCGCCCATCCGCTCCTGGTCGACGATGATCGCGGTGGTCAGGCCCTCGAGCAGGTCGACATCGGGGCGGGCGAGGGTGGGCATGAAGCCCTGCACGAAGGTCGAATACGTCTCGTTGATCATCCGCTGCGACTCGGCGGCGATGGTCGCGAAGACGAGCGAACTCTTGCCCGACCCGGACACCCCGGTGAAGACACTCAGCCGCCGCTTGGGCAGGTCCAGACTGACGTCCTTGAGATTGTTCTCGCGCGCGCCGACGACCCGGATCAGGTCGTGCGCGTCGGCGGGATGACGGGACTCGGTGGGGCTCGGCATACGGCTGGATCGCTCTCGTCTCGGGGTCGAGTCGATTCAACCAACGCGCGAGCGGCTCCGGGTGCTGACGTCCGTCGCGATCGTCAGACGGTGACCGCCTCGGTCCGCGTCAGGACTGCGCCTCGGCGCGGCCCTTGAAGTCGTCCATCGTGTGATAGACGCCGATGATGTTGTCGGCGATGAAGTCGCGCACGCCGATCGGGACGAAGCCCTTGAGCATCTCGCTCAGCATGACGGTGCGCGGGAGGACGACGAACGAGCCGCCCGAGCACATCCCCTTCCACGCCTCCTCGACGACATCGTTCGGGTCGAGGATCGGCAGCAGCGGAGCGGACTTCGCACCGTCGAACATCCCGGTGTTGACGTAGTAGGGGCAGACCGTGGTGAC
Organism: Nostocoides sp.; assembly: GCA_039812345.1. GTDB lineage: Bacteria > Actinomycetota > Actinomycetes > Actinomycetales > Dermatophilaceae > Nostocoides_A. The sequence goes on from JBDIAJ010000008.1 coordinate 18,443, forward strand.
CTTGACATGGTCGATGCCCGCCTGCTTGAGCTCGAGGCGCACCGAGTCGGACCAGCCGATGACCGCCCACTTGGACCCGGCATACGCCGCCATCCGGGGGTTGGGCGTGAAGCCGGCGGCGGAGGCGAGGTTGAGCAGGCGCCCCTCGCCACTGGCCGTGATCATGCCGGGGAGGAACTCGCGCGCGACATACATCGGCGCCAGCGTGTTGACGTTGACGGTCAGCTGGGTGTCGCGGACGGAGTCGCACTCCCAGAAGTACTTGTTGCCGCGCACGACACCGGCGTTGTTGACGAGGATGTCGATGTGCCCGAGGTCCTCGAGGACCATCTCGGCGGTCGCCTTGATCAGCTCGAGGTCGGAGACGTCCACGACATAGCCGGACACCTCGGTCTCGCCGCCGGCTAGTTCACCCAGGGTGGCGTTGAGCGCGTCCTCGTTGACGTCCCAGAGGACGACGGCGGCGGCGCCCTCGGCGATGGCGCGTTCGGCGAACAGCCGCCCCATCCCCATGGCCGCGCCGGTGACGAGGACGTTCTTGCCCTGGACAGTTTTCACGATGACTCCTTGACGGAAATGGACCGCCTTCATCGTGTCACCGCGCGCGACCGACGGGTATGCCGCGGGGACGTGGCCTACGTCGCCTCGGCGAGCCGGGTCCGCGCCTCGAGCGCCGCCTCCCGCACCCGGGCGAAGTCCTCGTCGGTGTAGATCCCGCGGACACCGGAGATGGTCGCGAGCTTCATCCCGTGCTTGAGGCCGAGCTGATAGATCTCCTTGACCTTGGGCCACTCGATGCTGCGGCCGACCGTGAAGGTCTCGTAGCGTCCCTCGAGGGCGAGGACGACCGTCTCGGCGAGGCAGGCGTAGGCGACCCCCTTGGGCAGGCCGATGTTGCGCATGTGGACATCACCCGGCAACTCGATCTCGCCGGACTCGATGACGAGGACGTCCGGACGCTTGGCGACGTCCTCGGCGGACATGTCGAGCGGGCGGGCGACATCGGTGATGACGCAGCCGGGCTTGACCTTCATGATGTCGAGGACCTTGTTGCCGGCCGCGGAGGTGGCCGTGACGATGACGTCCATCTCGCTGAGCACGCCGGTCGGGTCGGTGGCGACATGGACGACCGCGCGCGGCCGCTCGCTCTCGATGTCCTCCTTGAGCGCCAGCAGCTTGGCCGTCTCCGGGGAGACCAGCCACAGCTCGTCGGTGACGAGGGCCAGCAGCCGGGCGCACACCGACCCGATCGCCCCGGACGCCCCGACGACCATGGCCTTGCCGTGGATGATCCCGTCGTCGTCGACGTCGGCGATCCCGAGCTTGCGCAGGGCGGCGTGCGCGGCCCAGAGCGCCCCGGAGGCGCTGTAGCTGTTGCCGGTCGTGACCGGCAACGGAGCCTGCTTGGCGACGGTGACCCCCGCGTCGCCGACGACCTTGGTGAATGCCCCGAGGCCCATGATCTGCGCACCGAGCTTGCGGGACATCTCCGCCGCGTCCAGGAGCCGGGAGTAGGTGAACTCGGGCGGGTGGGCGAGCATCTCCTTCGGTGTGCCCCCGACGGTGATGAGCCAGCCTTCGGCCTCGGCCCCGGTCGGAGAGACGATCCCGGTGACGTGGCTGTAGAGGAACGGCGGGGCATAGGCCATCGCCTTCTCGACGACGCCGCCCATACCGGGGAGGCTGGCGACGGTGCCGAGGGCCTCGACATTCTTGAAGTACTGCGTCGACAGCGGGTGAATGACGAAGGCGAACCGGCTCTTGCGCTTGTCGCCGTTGGGCGCCAGCAGGCGCGGCTCCAGCTGGGCGGACTCGACGAACTCGACGAGGTCGTTGGTGGTGACCTGCTGCCCCTCGGGCAGCGTCGCCGCGACCATCGCCTCGAGCATCGAGGCGACGACGACCACGTGGAAGGGCTGGGGGGTCGCGTCGATGACGAGGTCGACGCCCCGGCCGCCGAGGTCGGCGAGGCGCTCGTCGGAGATCGCGTTGGTGACCACGGTCTTGCCGGCCAGGTCCTCGAGCCCGAAGCGCTCCAGCTCGGAGTAGGCCCCGACGATGACGTCGGCGTCCCGGGCGGCCCAGTGGGCGAGCTTGTCGCTGACCCACCCGGCCGGGGACTCGGCGGTGTGCTTGAGGAACTCGGGTGTGTGGTTCCACGCATACATCCCGACCTGCGCGGCCTTGGACGTGATCGGGTTGGCGCTGAGCGCGACCGGGACGTCGGTGCGCGCCATCGCGTCCTGGAAGTCGATATTGGCCGTGAACTCGCGCAGGACGGCGATCGTCCGCTCCTGCATCGCCCCGCCGACGACGACGATCCGGGCGTTGCTGAAGTAGCCGGGCATCTCCGCCTGGACCCGCCGGATCGCCCACTCCTGGAGGACATCGGCGAACATCGTCCCGTTGCGGACCGGGACGCGTCGGGTGGTCCCCTCGACCTTCTGGATCTCGGCGACGTCACCGTGGAAGAGTCCGGCCGCCTCCGCTTCCCGTATGCCGCTGACGGCCACCGCGTCCGCCTTCAGCGACCACTTCCACACCAGCTCCTCGGCGGCCTTGACATCGCCGCCCGTGCCGACCCGGATGAGACGGAAGTCCCGGCCGGCGAGGGAGACACGCTCGTCGTAATCCCACTCGTCGCTCTGCAGCGTGACATTGACGACCACGAGGCGCTTGCGGCGCGGCATACGGATCACTTTCCTTCGGACTGCTCGGATGGCGTGGCGAGGGCTGCCATGGCGGCGAGGTGACCTTCGACGAGTTCGGCGATCCGCAGGGGGTCGGGGATCATCCGGACGTCGGTCGCGACGCCGACGTTGACGGTGCCGTCGTAGGTGAACAGGCAGATGCCGATCGGCTGGTCGCCGGAGGTGGGCACCCAGCCGAGCATCGAGCGCACCGGCGCCCCGGCCATGGTCAGGGGCGCCTGCGGCCCGGGGACATTGCTCAGCTGGCCGATCGTCTTTCCGGAGAAGTAGTCGGTCAGGCGCCGGGCCACCGTGGCCGGGGCATCGGCGATGACCCGCTGCATCCCGAAGGCGACCAGGGGCTCGGCCGAGTTCTTCAGGCGCGTGGTGCGCTGGTGGATCTCGGCGACGAGGGCCTCGGGATCGCGCAGCCCGAGCGGCATCGTCAGCATGACGACGACGAAGTGGTTGCCGAGGGTCGGCGGCAGGTTGCCGTCCACCGGCTGAAGGGAGATCGGCATCATCCACGCGAGGTCGTGCAGGTCCTCGACGCCGCGCTCGGTGAGGTAGTCGGTCAGGGCGAGGGCGACGCCGGCGAGGAGGATGTCGTTGAGGGTGCCGCCGAGGGCCCGCGCCCCGGCCCGCAGACCGTCGAGCGGGAGGCTCTCGACCCAGGCGACGGACTTCTCGACCCCGGGATGCCCGCTCCAGGCGCCGGCGTCGGACTGCTCGGCGAGCAGGAGCCGACCGATCTCGCGCCAGGAGTTGGAGAACTCGTTCTCGACCGAGGAGACCGAGGTCAGTGCGTCGAGGAGGCGGACCGGGTGGCGGGCCGAGTCGACCGCACCGGCGAGGGTGTCTTTGAGAGCGAGCGGGTTGGTGGTCGCCCGCAGCAGCCGGCCGGCCGCGGAGACGGCGTCACCCGCGTGGCTGGTGACGGCCGCCCCGGCGTGCTGGGCATAGTCGATCGCGTCGGTCACCGAGTGCTCGGCGACGTGGAGGACGCGCTCGAGCGGGTGGTGGTGCTCGTCGCGGCCGACGTTCTTGGGGGTCGGGTCACCGGCGGTGTCGCAGGTCCCGATGATCATCTGGACCAGGCGGATCCCGTCGCCGACGCCGTGGTGGAAGCGGCTGAGGACGTAGCCCCCTGCGGCGGCGTCGGGGCCGGAGATGAGCTGCATCTCCCAGAGCGGGTGGCTGCGATCGAACGGCGTGGAGAAGAGCGTGGACACATGCGCCCGGATCGACTCGGGCCGGTCGTCCTCGAGGACGACGCGGCGGACGTGCCGCCCGATCGCGAAGTCGTTGTCGTCCTCCCAGTACCAATGGCCGCGCTTCTGGACGGGGATCTGGCTCAGGAGGCGGTACTTGCCGACCATCCGCTCCATGACGACCTCGGTGAGGGCGTCGAAGTCGGGCATGGTGTCGAATCCGGTGAGCCCGTGGACCTGCATGAGGTTGTTGGGACGGTCCATCAACAACCACGTCAGGTCGGACGGTGCGATGCGCTTGGCCATCCTTGCGATCCTTCTGCCGCTGGGCGGCATACCGACGGGCACGGCGATCCGGGAGGCCACCGTCGGGTGCGGCCGGAGCCGGAGGTTGATCGAAATGCTATCGGCCCTTTCGGGGTGCTCGGATGTGTCGTTGCCTACCCGCGCGGCCCTTGACGTGCCTCGAGTGGGCCGTCGGAATACCAATCGACGGGGGAGGACGGGTTGGTGAGCGTGCGGGGCCCCGGGCCGCGGCATACGTATCCCGGCGGCCCGCCGCCCCGCTGTCGGAACCCGCCGCTTCGCCGGCGGCGCGGGTCGGCACGGGCGGTTCGACGCGCCCTGACCGGAAGATGTCTGGCAGGGTGGCCCGCGTGATCGATCTGGACGCGGCGTGGGTGGGCGAGGACGTGTGGACGCTGCGGCCGGACTATGCCGCGTGCCTGGTCACCGCCGCGGGAATCGCGGGCGGACCCTCCGATGCCGCCAGCGACGCCGCCCTGGCCGGGGCCGAGGACCGCGCCCGGACCCTGGCCGCCGCGGGACCGATCGAGGCCCATCCGCGGCTGGCGGCGTGGCGAGAGGCGTTCCGGGCGTTCGGGGTCCGACCCCGGTCGGCGGTCAGCAGCGTCGAGTCGCTGGTGCGCCGGGCCGCGGACGGGCTGCCGCGGATCGACCGGCTCACCGACCACTACAACGCGATCTCGGTCGCGCACCTCGTGCCCTTCGGCGGCGAGGACCTCGACCGGTATGCCGGTCCGCCCCGCCTGGTGCGCGCCACGGGGACGGAGCGTTTCGACGCGATCGAGGGTGGCGCGGTCGTCGACAGCGCGCCGAAGCCCGGCGAGGTCGTCTGGCGGGACGACGCGGGGGTCACCTGTCGCCGGTGGAACTGGCGCCAGTGCGCCCGGACCCGGCTGACCCCGCAGACCCGCAATGCGTTCTATGTCATCGACGGGCTCGGCCCCACGGCCGCCGAGGACGTGCGCGCCGCCGGCACCGACCTGATCGCGCTGCTGCGCGCCGTCTCGCCGGACGCGGACGTGCGGACCCGCCTGATCACGCGCCCCTGAGCGCGGCATACGCCGCCGCCTGGAAGGCCCGGAAGCCGGCCAGCGACGTCGGGTCCCCGAGCGGGAGCGTCGAGGTCGCCCAGAACCCGGCGATCCCGCTGGCCCGATCGATCCAGTAGTAGAGGTTGGCCAGGCCGGCCCACCCGAGGCTGCCGGCGGCGGGTCCGCCGGGCGTGGGTGCCTCGGCCCGCAGGAAGGCGAGCGACCACGACGTCGGGACGCCGGGGAAGAGGTCGAGGTCGCGGCACATCCGGGCGTCGACGCCGCGGAGCGGGACCACCCGGCACCCGGGCGGCAGGTGATCGGTCACCGCGTCCGCGACCGTCGCCGGCGCGAGGACCCGGCCGTGTTCACCGGCGCCGTCGGCCAGCCACATCCGCAGGAACCGTCCATAGTCGCCGGCCGTCCCGAACAGTCCGTGCCCACCCATGTCGACCTCGGGGTGGGTCGGCAGGCCGTGCCGGGCCGGGCGCAGGCTGCCGTCGAGGCGGCGGTGGTGGACGGTGGCCGCGCGCTCGGCGCGCTCCCCGTCGAGGGTGAAGGCCGTGTCGGTCATGCCCAGCGGCGCGAACACCTCGGCGGCGAGGACCGCCCCGAGTCGGCGCCCGGTCACGCCCTCGATGACCTGTCCGACCCAGTCGAGATTGCTGCCGTACCGCCACTGCGTTCCCGGGTCGAACAGCAGCGGGGTGGTCAGCGCCGCCCGGGTGGCCACGGCGATCGGCGGCTGAAGTCCGGAGCGGGCCAGCGCGGCATACGTCGGATCGGTGAAGTCGTAGCCGAAACCGGCGGTGTGGGTGAGCAGCTGGCGGGGCGTCGGGATCGTCCGCGGCGGGCGCAGCCGCGCGGTCCCGTCCGCGTCCAAGCGCTCGACGACCTGGACCGCACCCAACCACGGTGCGTATGCCGAGGCCGCCCGATCGAGGTCGAGCACCCCCTGCTCGGCGAGCCGGAGCGCCGCGGTCGCCGTGACGGCCTTCGTCGCCGAATAGAGCGTCAGGACGGTGTCGAGCGTCATCGCGGCACCGCCGAGGACCCGGGACCCGGCCGCGCCGGCATAGATCGTCCGGTCGCGGTCGGTGAGCAACGCGACCACCCCGGGCACCGGCGTCGGTCCGTCGACCGCCCGCGCGAGGATCGCGTCGGCCTCCGCCGCGATGTCCCGCCACATGCCACCACCCTAGGCCGCCTGCGGCGTGGCAGTCTTGGCGCTGCCTGCGGCGTGGCAGTCTTGGCGTCCATGAGCGACTGGAACGCCGGGATCATCGATGAGTTCCATGCCAACGAGGGCCGGGTCGGGGGGCCGTTCGACGGCATCCCGATCACGCTGGTCCACCATCGCGGGCGCAAGAGCGGGCGGGAGTACGTCTCGCCGGTCGCGTACCTGCCCGCCGAGGACCCCGACACGATCTATATCTTCGCCTCCAAGGCCGGCGCGCCGACCAACCCGGACTGGTATCACAACCTCACGTCGGCGGGCTCGGCGACCATCGAGCGTGGAACCGCCAGCTATCCGGTGACCGTCACCGAGCTCACCGGGCCCGAGCGGGACGCGATCTTTGCCGAGCAGGCCCGCCGGGTCCCCGGCTTCGCCGGCTACGCCGAGCGGACCGCCGGGGTGCGCACCATCCCGGTCCTCGCGCTCACGCGGGCCTGACGCCGGTCACCGATAGGCGGACAGGCCGGTCAGGGCCTGGCCGATCATCAGCTGGTGGATCTCGGCGGTGCCCTCGTAGGTCAGCACCGACTCGAGGTTGTTGGCGTGCCGCATGACCGGGTAGTCGAGGGTGATTCCGTTGGCGCCCAACAGGGTTCGGCACTCGCGGGCGATCGCGATCGCCTCCCGGCAGTTGTTGAGCTTGCCGAGGCTGACCTGCTCGGGGGCGAGCGCCCCGGCGTCCTTGAGCCGGCCGAGCTGGAGGGCGAGCAGCATGCCCTTGCCGAGTTCGAGGGTCATGTCGGCGAGCTTGGTCTGGGTGATCTGGTAGCCGGCGAGCGGCTTGTCGAAGATCTCCCGCTCGGCGACATAGCGCAGCGTCGTCTCCAGGCAGTCGCGGGCGGCGCCGATGGCGCCGAAGATGATCCCGAACCGGGCCTCGTTGAGGCAGGCGAGCGGCCCCGAGAGACCGGCCGCACCGGGGAGCATCGCCGACCCGGGCACCCGGACGTCGTCGAGGACGAGTTCGCCGGTGACCGAGGCGCGCAGGGAGAGCTTGCCCGTCGTCTCGGGTCGGGTCAGTCCGGGGGTGGTCGTCGGGACGACGAAGCCGCGGATGCCCCGCGAGCCGGTGTCGAGGTCGGTCCGCGCCCAGACCACCGCGACATCGGCGATCGGGGCGTTGGTGATCCACATCTTCGCGCCGCGGAGGATCCAGTCGTCGCTGTCGCGCACGGCATACGTCCGCATGCCGGCGGGGTTGGAGCCGAAGTCGGGTTCGGTCAGCCCGAAACACCCGATCGCCGCGCCGGTCGCCATCCGCGGCAGCCACTCCTGCCGCTGCTCCTCGCTGCCCCAGTGGTGGATCGCGAACATCGCGAGACTGCCCTGGACCGAGACGAGGGAGCGGATGCCGCTGTCGGCCGCCTCGAGTTCGAGACAGGCCAGCCCGTATGCCGTGGCGCTCGTCCCGGCGCAGCCATAGCCGTGCAGGTGCATCCCGAGCAGCCCGAGCGCCCCGAGTTCCGTGGCGAGCTCGCGGGCCGGGATGGCGCCGCTGTCGTACCACTGAGCGAGGTGGGGCCGGACCCGGTCATCGAGGACGCGACGGACCGTCCGCTGCATCTCCCGTTCGTCGGACTCGATCAGCCGGGAGATGCCGAACAGCTCGAGGGGGTGCGTCGTGGTCATCGTTGGTCCTTCCCGAGGAGGTCGTCGGTGGTGCGGGCGGTCAGAGGAAGGCGGAGACGCCGGTCTCGGCGCGGCCGATGAGCAGCTTCTGGATCTGCGTCGTGCCTTCATAGAGCGTCATGACCCGGGCGTCCCGCATGAACTTCTGGACCGGGTACTCATCGATGTAGCCGTAGCCGCCGAACGCCTGGATGGCGAGGTTGGCCGCCGTGACGGCGGCCTCGGAGGCGAACAGCTTGGCCTTCGACGCGGCCACCCCGAACGGCTCGTGCCGCTCGATGAGATCGGCCGCGCGCCAGGTCAGCAGCCGGGCCGCGTCGGCGTCGACCGAGATCTCGGCGATCATCTCCTGGACGAGCTGGTAGCTCGCGATCTGCCGGCCGAACTGGCGGCGCTGGGTCGCGTACTCGACGACGGCCTCCAGGCAGGCCTGGACGATCCCGGTGCAGCCGGCGGCGACCGACACCCGGCCCTTGTCGAGCGACGACATGGCGATGGTGAAGCCCTGGCCCTCCTCGCCGAGGAGGGCGCTGGCCGGGACCCGGACACCGTCGAGGAAGATCTCGGAGGTCGCCTGGCCGCGCAGGCCGAGCTTGCCGTGGATCTCGCGCCGCTCGAACCCGGGCCGGTCGGTCGGGACGAGAAAGGCGCTGATCCCCTTCGGTCCGGGTCCGCCGGTGCGGGCGAGGACGAGGCAGACATCCGCCCACGAGCCGTTGGTGATGAAGATCTTCTGGCCGGTCAGGACGTAGTCGCCGCCCTGCTTCTCGGCGCGGGTGCGCAGGCCCCCGGGGTCGGAGCCGTTGTCCGGCTCGGTCAGGCCGAAGCAGCCGAGCTTCTCGCCGCGGGCGATCGGGGCGAGCCACTGCTGTTTCTGCTCCTCGCTGCCGAAGTCGAGGATCGGCTTGCCGCACAGTCCCATCGACACCGAGACGATCCCGCGGATCGAGGAGTCGGCGCGGCCCAACTCCTCCATCCCGAGGCAGTAGGTGAGGTAGTCACCGCCGATGCCGCCGTACTCCTCGGGGATGGTCAGCCCGAAGAAGCCCAGCTCCCCGAGCTTGGGGATGATCGCGACGTCGACGGATTCGGCGCGGTCCCACTCGGCCCGGAAGGGCACGACCTCCCGCTCGAGGAAGTCGCGGGCGACCTCCTTGAACGCGCGTTGCTCCGAGGTGAGGCTCAGATCGACCATCAGTGGCTCCCATCGCCGGTCGTGGATTCGAGAAGAACGGCGCTGCCCTGGCCGACCCCGACACACATCGTGACGAGGGCCCGCCGGGCGCCGCGGTCGGCGAGTTCGATCGCCGCAGTGAGGGCGAGCCGGGCGCCGCTCGCGCCCAGCGGGTGGCCGAGGGCGATCGCTCCGCCGTTGGGGTTGACGTGCTCCGCGTCGTCGGGAAGCCCGAGGTCGCGGGTGACCGCGAGCGCCTGCGCGGCGAAGGCCTCGTTGAGCTCGATGAGGTCGATGTCGGACAGGTCGAGGCCGGTGCGGGACAACAGGGTCCGGGTCGCCTGGACCGGGCCGACACCCATGATCCGGGGCTGGACACCGACCGCGACCCCGGCGCCGATCCGGGCGAGCGGGGTCAGCCCGAACCGGTCGACCGCGGCGGCCGAGGCGACGAGCAGCGCGACCGCGCCGTCGTTGACGCCCGAGCTGTTGCCGGCGGTGATGCTGCCGCCGGGGAAGAGCGGGCGCAGGGCGGCGAGCCGGTCCGCGGTCGTCGCCCGCGGGTGCTCATCGACCGCCACCTCGACGCTCGCGCCGCGCCCGGCGGGCACGACGACCGGCGCGATCTCCCGGGCGAGCCGCCCCGACGCGACCGCCGCAGCGGTCCGCTCCTGCGAGCGGAGGGCGAAGGCGTCCTGGTCCGCGCGGCCGACCCCCCATTCGTCGGCGACATTCTGCGCGGTCCGCGGCATCGACTCGATTCCGTATGCCGATTCCATCCGCGGGTTGACCAGCCGCCACCCGATCGTCGTGTCGTGGATCTGCGGGGCCCGATCCCACGCCGTTGCGGCCTTGGGCATGACGTAGGGCGCCCGGGTCATCGACTCGACCCCGCCGGCGATGACGAGGTCGGCGTCGCCGGCGCGGACGGTGCGCGCGGCATACAGGACGGCGTCGAGTCCCGAGGCGCACAACCGGTTCACGGTGATCCCCGGCACCGAGACCGGGAGGCCGGCGAGGAGGCTCGCCTGCCGGGCGACATTGCGGTTGTCCTCGCCGGCCTGGTTGGCGCAACCGAGGACGACCTCGTCGACCGCGGCCGGGTCGAGATCGGCATACCGGCCGAGGAGTGCGGTGATCGCCGCGGCGGCGAGGTCGTCGGTGCGGATGCCGGCGAGCGCGCCGCCATGGCGGCCGATCGGGGTGCGAACGCCGCCGACGAGGTAGGCCGTGGTCATCCCGGCTGCACGGCCGGGTCGACCAGCTCCCGGAGGTGGAACTTCTGGATCTTGCCGCTGGCGGTGCTCGGGAACTCGGCCATCGAGACGACCTTCTCCGGCCAGTACTGCTTGGCGACGCCCTTGTCCCGCAGGTAGGTCCGGACCGAATCGAGGGTGGGGTCGGCCGCGCCCGGCGCCGGCACGATGCACGCGCAGGCGCGTTCCTGCAGGCGCGGGTCGCTGATCGCGACGACGGCGACCCGGGCGTAGTCGGGGTTCTCGTAGAGGACGTTCTCGACATAGGCGACCGGGATGTTCTCGCCGCCGCGCATGATGATGTCCTTGGTCCGGCCGGAGATCGACAGGTAGCCGTCGGCGTCGAGGGTGGCGAGGTCGCCGGTGTCGAACCAGCCGTCCGCGGTGAACTGCCGCCGGGTCGCGTCGAGGCGCTCGGCATACCCGACGAAGAGGAACGGGCCGCGGACCTGGACCGACCCCTCCTCGCCCGGCCCGGTCGGCTCCCCGCCGAGGGCGACCGTCCGCACCTCCATGCCCGGCCAGGCCCGGCCGTCGGTGGTGATCTTGTCCTCCGGGTCGCCGGGCACGCCGATGGTGACGAGGGCGTTCTCGGTCTGTCCCCAGCCGCCGAGGACGGCCATCGTCGGCAGCGCCTCGGCGGCCTTGCGCAACATGACCCGCGGGATCGGCGCGCCCATGCAGCAGAAGCGGGTCAGGCTGGCGAGCCGCCCGATGTCGGCCGGCAGGTGGCCGAGGAGATCGACGAGGAAGGGCGTCGCCCCGGAGGTGTAGCTGATCGCGAACTCGGCGACGAGATCGACGAACTCGTCGGCGTTCCAGATGTCCTGGACGATGCAGGTCTGGCCATAGCGGATCGGCAGGCTCACGCCATACAGGAAGCCGGTGAGGTGGGCGAAGGTCGAGGCCATGTGGATGACCGAGTCTGCGTCGATGCCCATCCGGCCCGGGATCGGCGCGAGCGCCGCGAGCGTCGTGTTGTGGGTGTGCATGACCCCCTTGGGTTCGCCCGTCGTCCCCGAGGTGAAGATCAGCAGGGCGACGCTGTTGGCGTCCGGACGCAGGGCGGCGAGGTCGCGCGGCTCCCGCGGCGCCTCAAGGAACCGCGCGTATGCCGTGTGCCCCGGCAGCAGGTCCTCGGCGGCATCGACGACGAGGACGTGGGCGACGGACGGCAGCTGCGGACGGAGCCGCTCGATCATCGCCGGGTAGTCGAAGCCGCGGAAGTCGCGGGGCACGATGACCACCCGGGACTGGGCCAGCCCGACCATGAAGCCGACCTCGCGCTCGCGATAGATCGGGATGAGCGGGTTGCTGATCGCCCCGATCCGCACCGCGGCGAGGTGGACGACGACGAACTCGATCCAGTTCGGCAGCTGGAACGAGACCACGTCCCCGGGGCCGACGCCGAGGTCGAGCAGACCGAGGGCGCACCGGTCGGCCTCGGCGCGCAATGCGGCATACGTCACCGTGCGGCGGGAGTCGCGGAAGGCGACCTTGTCGGGGGTCTCGGCGGCGGCCCGGTCGAGGTGGTCGGTGAGGAGGGCATCGGACCAGAATCCCGCCGACGTCATCGCGTCGATCCGGGCCTGGTCGAGGAGGGTCTCGAAGGACATCGGTGTCCCCTTCTGGTGGTGCGGATCAGAGCATCGTCAGGCCGCCGCTGACGGACAGCGTCTGGCCGGTGATGAAGGAGGCCTCGTCGGAGGCGAGGAAGGCGACCGCGTTGGCGACGTCCTCGGGGGTGCCCAGGCGCCGGAACGGGATCGCGCGGGTCAGGCCTTCGCGCAGCTTCGGGTTGTCGCCGCCCATGGAGGCGAAGAGCGCGGTGTCGGTGGGGCCGGGGCAGACGATGTTGACATTGATCCGGTGGCGGGCGTGCTCGCGGGCGATGGTCTTGGAGAAGCCGATCACGCCCGCCTTGGCGCCGGCGTAGACCGCCTCACCGGAGGAGCCGACGCGGCCGGCGTCGGAGGCGAGGTTGACGATCGAGCCACGGCCGGCCGCGGCCATGACCGGCAGCACGGCGTGGCAGGTGGTCAGGACGCCGCCATAGTTGATGGCGATGACCTTGTCCCAGAACGCCGGTTCGGTGTCGACGAAGGGCATCCCGACGTCCCAGCCGGCGTTGTTGACGAGGATGTCGATCCGCCCGTGGGCCGCGAGGACCGCGGCGACCATCGCGTCGACGGACGCCCGGTCGGTGACGTCGACGGTGTGCGCCATCGCCGTCCCGCCGAGTTCGTCGGCGACGGCTTGGGCGGCGGCGCCGTTCATGTCGGTGACGACGACGATCGCCCCCTCCGCGGCGCACTTCGTCGCGATTCCCCGGCCGATGCCGGATCCGGCGCCGGTGACGATCGTGACCTTGTCCTGCAGTCGGCCCATGGCGGGCTCCTTTCGCGTATGCCGTTCGCTCGGTCAGGGCGCGTAGGCGCGGCCGAGCAGGTGTCGGGAGATGACGAGCTTGCTCACCTGCGCGGTGCCGTCGCCGATCTCGAGACCGATGACATCGCGCAGGCGCTGGCCGAGCCGGTGCTCGGAGGAGTAGGCGACGTGCCCGATGGTGAGCAGGCACTGGTGGATGACCTCGGTGGCGAGCTTGGGCGCCCAGAACTTCGCCATCGCCGCCTCGGTGGAGTGCTCGAGGTCGTTGTCCTTGCGCCACAGGGCCTCGAGGCACACGTGCCGGGCACCCTTGAGATAGGTCGCGCACTCGGCGAGGGGAAAGGAGACCCCCTGGAAGGTGCCGATCGGCCGGCCGAACGCCTCTCGGTCGCGTGACCACTGGATCGCCTCGTCGAGGGACTGCTCGGCGGCGCCGATGCAGGCGAGGCCGATGATCGCCCGTGAGTAGTCGAAGCCCTGCATGACCGAGACGAACCCGGCGCCCTCGGCGCCGATGAGCGCGCCAGCGCCCACCGGGGTCGCGTCGAAGTGGAGGCTGGCCCGCCCGATGGCCCGGCTGCCGAGGTCGTCGAACGCCGAGCGGGTGACGCTCGGGTGGTGGAGGTCGACCCAGAAGGCGCTGATGCCGCGGGCGCCGGGGCCACCGGTGCGGGCGAGGACGACGGCCCGGTCGGCGGCCATCCCGAGGGTGATCGACGTCTTCTCTCCGTGCAGGCTCCAGCCGCCGCCCTCGGCCGGGAGGGCCTTGAGCTCCATCGCGGCCGCGTCGGTGCCGTGACCGGGCTCGGTGATGCAGATGCACGGGATCGTCTCGCCGGAGGCGATGCCGGGCAGCCAGGCGGCCTGCTGCTCGGGGGTGGCATTGCGGACGATGACATCGCTGATCAGGGCGGTGTTGATGATCAGGTAGGTCGCGTTGAAGTCGTGCCGGCCGATCTCCTCGGCGGCGATGCCGGCGACGACGGCGCTGGCCTCCTGGCCGCCGTGCGCGTCGGGGATGCGCAACCCGGTCAGGCCCATCGCCGCCATGTCGAGGGCCTGCTGGCGGCGGAAGGTCGCCGCCCGGTCGTCGCTCTGGTAATGGGGGGCGAGGACCCGCTCGGCGAACCGGGCCACCTCGGCGCGGTAGGTCTCGTGGTCTTCGTCATGGGCGTAGTGCATCGGGTCGCCTCCTCGGCTCGGTCGGGGACAGGTCAGTGCCAGACGACATGCGGGGCGAAGTCGGGCTTGCGCTTCTCGGCGAACGCCGTCGCGCCCTCCATCCCCTCGGCCGACGTGGCGAAGGCGTCCAGGGCGGTCATCGCCATGTTGGAGAAGCCGGCCTGGTGGTCGGTGTCGGCGTTGAAGGACTGCTTGCAGAACCGGATCGCGGTCGGGGAGAGGGCGACGATCTCGGCGACCCACGCCTTCGCCTCGTCCATGAGCCGGTCCGGCGGGACGACCTTGTTGACGAGGTTCATCGCGAGGGCCTCCTGGGCGGAGTACTGGCGGCACCAGAACCAGATCTCGCGGGCCCTCTTCTCCCCGACTACGCGGGCGAGGTAGGCGGTGCCGAAGCCGGCGTCGAAGCTGCCGACCCGCGGGCCGGCCTGCCCGAAGCGCGCGGTCTCGCTGGCGATGGAGACGTCGCAGAGGACGTGCAGGACATGCCCGCCGCCGATGGCGACGCCGTTGACGGCGGCGATGACCGGCTTGGGGATGTCGCGGATGAGCTTCTGCAGGTAGGCGATCTCGAACATCCCCGACTCGGTCGGGCCGTAGTCGCCGGTCTCGGCGCGCTGCTTGACGTCGCCGCCGGTGCAGAACGCCTTCTCGCCCGCGCCGGTGAGGATGACGGCCCGGACCGCGTGGTCGGCCCAGGCGAGCCGGAAGGCCTTGATGAGTTCCTCGACCGTCTGCCCGCGGAAGGCGTTGTAGCGCTCGGGCCGGTTGATCGTGATGATCGCCGCCCCGTCCTCGACGACATACGTGATGTCCCCGAACTCGGTGTGCTCCCTGGACTGGGCCATGACCGCTCCCTTGCTGATCGGCATACGGTGTCGGTTGCACTGAACTGACGTTCATTGAACCGCGGTTCACTGAATGATGGTTCATTTCGTATGCCGTGTCAACCCCCGGCTCCCTCCCTCCCCCGTCTGGGTCCTGCGCTCTGCGCGGGAGTGGCCGGTTCAGCCCCGTCGAGTGGCCGTTGCTGAATGGATGTTCACTGAACGTCGATTCAATGTACGCTGTGTCAGCATCCGCCCGAGAGAGGAGCCGACGTGACCGCCACCGAAACCGACGTGCGCCGCCAGGAGCGACGCCTCGCCCGGGTCGAGCGCCGGCGCGGGCAGATCCTCGAGGCCGCCGCCCGGATCATGTACCGGACCGGCTACCACGGCATGTCGATGCAGGCCGTCGCCGAGCGGGCGGGGATGAGCGTCGGGCTGATCTACCAGTACTTCGGCGGCAAGGAAGAGGTTCTCGAGGCGGTCATCGTCGACATCCTCAACGGCTTCCGCGACCGGGTGCCCGCGGCGATGGACGCCGCCGGCGAGGATCCCGAGGCGCGGCTGCGCGCGGGCTTCGCGGCCTTCAGCCAGGTCATCGACTCGCGCCGGGAGGCGACCCTGCTGGCCTATCGCGAGAGTCAGACCCTCGCGCCGTCCGGGCGCGCCACGATCATCGCGATGGAGGAGGAGACCACCGAACCCTTCCGCGACGCGGTTCGCGCGGGAATCGCTCAGGGGCGCTTCCGCCCGGTCAGCCCGGAACTGGTGGCGCACAACCTCAAGATGGCCGCCCACGCCTGGGCGCTCAAGCACTGGGACCTCTCGCGCCACCTCACGCTCGAGCAGTACATCGACGCCGAGATGGACCTCGTCCTCTCCTCGATCCGCCGGCGCGCCTGAGGAACCTCTGCCTCAGCGAGCCGCGCGTGTCATCATGCGAACATGCCCAGACGCACCCTGGTATGGCCCTGAAACCCGCTGAGGTCTGGTGTTCGGACCGAGGTCGCACGTTTGAACACCCGACCTCAGTCCAAACACCAGACCTCAGCGACATCCCGGGTCACGCGGGGCGCGCGGTGTCCGCCAGCCGTGGGGTTCTCGCGTGACCGAGCCGTCGTCCGAGCCGAGACCCGAGAGCCTGCTGACGGTCATCGTCGCCCTGGGGGCCAACCTGCTCATCGCCGTCGCCAAGTCGGCCGCCGCCGCGGTCACCGGCTCGGCGTCGATGCTCGCGGAGTCGGCGCACTCGTGGGCCGACACGGGCAACGAGATCTTCCTCCTCGTCGGGGTGCGCAAGGCCGCGCAGCCCCCGGACCCGAGTCACCCACTCGGCTACGGCCGGGTCGGTTACATCTGGTCGATGTTCGCCGCCTTCGGGCTGTTCTCGGTCGGGGCGGGTGTGTCGGTCTGGCACGGCATCCAGGCCTTCGGGGAGGCCGACGATCCCCATGCGTCGTTCGTCTGGGCGTATGCCGTGCTGGCCGTCTCGCTCGTTCTCGAGGGCACGTCGTTCCTCCAGGCCTCGCGCGAGGCCTCGGGCGAGGCACGCAGCCGGCGGCTGCATCCCCTGCGGTATATCCGGCTGACGTCCAACCCGATGCTCCGTGCCGTCTTCCTCGAGGACCTCTCCGCCCTCATCGGGATCGCCATCGCCGCCAGTTGCATTCTCCTGCATCAGATCACCGGCGACGCGCGATGGGATGCCCTCGGCTCGATCATCGTCGGAATCCTGCTCGGCGTCGTCGCGCTCTTCCTCATCAACCGCAATATGGACTTCCTCACCGGTGAGAAGGTGACCCCGCTGGCCCGCAACCGGCTGCTGCGCGGGCTGCTCGACCACCCCGACGTCGAGCGGGTCAGCTATCTGCGGGCGGAGTGGGTCGGCGCCGACCGGATGTATGTCGTGGCCGCCGTCGACCTCGTCGGCGACGCGCCGGAGTCGAGCGTCGCCGCGCGCCTCGCCGCCATCGAGGACGATCTCGCCGCCCGGCCGGAGGTCGTGCGGGCCGTTTTGACCCTCACCCGGCCGGGCGACGACGCCGACCTGCACCCGGACGAACTGCCGGACTGGTACCTGCCGAGCCCGTCCTGACGGAGCGCCGTTGAGCCCGACGCGGGTGGGTGTCACTGCGGCAGCGTGACCGCCGGGCCCACATCGGCAGGTGAGCCGGGGGCGGGCGGGGCGTCCGCAGCATACGGGCGGGCGCGCAGGTTCCGGATCCCGGGGACCGACAACGACAGCGCACTCGTGACGACCATGACGGCGGCGCAGACGATGAGCACGCGATGCGCGCCGAAGGCGTCCGCGGCCGGGCCGGCGACGATGATGCCGACCGGGCCGAGGGCGAGCGAGCCGAGCGCGTCATACGAACTGACCCGCGAGAGCGACTCCGGCGGGATCTCGGTCTGCATCGTCGTCTGCCACAGGATGGTCAACAACTCGAACGCCAGGCCGAGGCCGAAGCTGCCCACCGCGATCGCCGCCAGCGGGGCGTGCAGGCCGAGCAGGAGGTAGGGCGGCGCGCCGAGGAAGGTGAGCAGCACGACCATGCGGATCGGGAACCTCGGACGCCAGCGCATGGCGATCAGGCCGCCGAGGATCAGGCCGAAGGATTCGACGGTCAGGATCGTCGACCAGGCGCCGGCGCCGCCGAGGGCCTGCTTGGCGACGACCGGCCCGAGCACGAGGTGCCCGGCCTGCCAGACCATGACGAACGCCGAGAACTGCAGGACGCACACCCAGAGCCAGGTGCGCGACCGGAACTCGAGCCAGCCGTCCCGGAGCTCGGCGACGATCGACGGCCCGGAGCCCGCGCCGCCGATCACGGGAGGCAGGTGGAGCCGAGCGATGAGCAGGCCGGCCAGCGCGAAGGCGCCGCCCGCGGCGATGAGCGCCCAGCCGCCGCCGATCGCGACGACGACGATCCCGCCGCTGACAAGTCCCGCGACGCGCGCGAGGTTGCCACCCAAGCCGATCAGCGCATTCCCGTCCTGCAGGGAGTGCGCGGGCACGACCTGGGGAATGATCCCGGTGATCGCGGGCCACACGAGCGCCCCGGCGACGCCGGTCAGGAAGGTCACGGTGACCAGCCCCCAGATGGACGCACGGCCGGTCAGGAACATCACGCCGAGCGTCACGTGCAACACCGCGTTCGTCCACTCGGCCGCCTGGAGGACCCGGTCACGCGGGTAGCGGTCGGCGATCACGCCGCCGATGAGGGTGAACAGCACGAGCGCGATCGACTCCGCCGCCAGGACCAGCGAGAGGGTCGTCGCGGTCGCGCCCGGCAGGTCGAGCACGCCGAAGGCGAGTGCCACGGGCGCGAAGGCGAGCGCGAGCATCGAGAGAGTGCGGGCGCTCAGGAGCGCGACGAAGCGCCGGTCCCGCCAGAGGAGGGCACGGGTCGTCGACACCCCTCCACGCTACGGGCGGCCCCGCGCGGGTCGCCACCGCTTTCCGCGCTGGGTCAGGTTCCGGCGGCGGTGCTGCGGCGAGCCAGTCGGCGAGCGCGATCAGGTCCGGAGGGCGAGGACGCCGTGGATGACCAGTTCGACCCCGATGGTCAGGATCAGGAAGCCCATGATCCGGGTCAGGGCGCCGATGCCGGTGGGCCCGAGCCGGTCGACCAGCGGGGTGCCGAAGCGCAGGCACACCCAGACGAGCAGCCCGATCCCGAGCGCCGCGAGCGCGATCCCGACGCGGGCCTCGACCCCGGGATCGCGGGCACCCAGGGCGATGACGACGCCGATCGCACCCGGCCCGGCGATCAGGGGCAGGGCCATCGGCGAGAACGAGATGTCGGTCTTGGTGGCGGCGTGATCCTGCTCCTGCGGCGTCAACGCGACGCGCGGCGAGACCATCCCGAAACCGGAGTGCGCGACCACGAGGCCGCCGGCGATCTGCAGGGCGGGCAGCGTGATACCGAGCGCTTCGAGGACCAGGGAGCCGAGGAACCCGAAGACGGCGAGGATGGCGGCGACATACAGCCCGGTGCGCAGTGCGGTGCGCCGCAGTTGGGCCGGATCCTGGCCCGAGGTCAGGCCGGCGAAGGCGGCGACCGCTCCCGGAGGGTTCGTGATCGGCAGGAGGGCGACGAGCGCCGACATGGCGATCGTGGCGAGCTTCACGAATGAGCCTCCTCGGCGGGGGTGGTCAGGCGCGGAGGGCCTGAGCCAGCTCCCGGAAGTCGTTGACGAGCACGTCCATCTCGGCCTGCTGGTGGGCGAGCGAGACGAGCCACTGCTCGTCCAGGCCGGGCGGGGTCAGGATGCCGCGGTTGACTCCCCAGAGCCAGGACAGCTCGGCGATCCGGAAGTCGGTGGCCTTGTAGTCCCGGTAGTTGCGGACCGGGGTCGGTGACCACGTGATGCAGCCCTTGACGCCGAGGGCGACCGTGTGCGCCGGGAGGTCGAACTCGGCGATGATCTCGTCGACCGCGTCGAGGGTGCCGACGTTGATCTTCTCGGCGGCGTCGAGCGCGTCGTGCGTGACGATCTCGTCGACGGCCTTGGCGGCCGCCATGACGAGCGGGTTGCCGTTGTAGGTGCCGAAGTGCGCCATCCGCCCGTCGACGACGACCTCCATGACCTCGCGCCGGCCACCGAACGCGGCGAGCGGCAGCCCGCCACCGATGCTCTTGGCGAGCGTCACCAGATCGGGCCGTATGCCGAGCCGCTGGCTCGCGCCGGAGTAGCCGGCGGTGAGTCCGGTCTTGACCTCGTCGAAGATGAGGACGACGCCGTGCTCGTCGCAGGCCTGCCGGACGCCGGCGAGATAGCCCTCGTCGGGGACGACGATGGCGATGTTCTCGAGCACCGGCTCCATGACCACCGCGGCGATCTCGCGGCCGTGCTCGGCGAGGATCGCGCGAAGTCGGTCGAGGTCGTTGTAGGGGGTGACGAAGACCGTTCCCGCCTCGACGTCGAGCGGCACCTGGGGGATCGGGGCGTCGGCCGGGCCGACATCGGCGAGGTCGGGCTTGACCGAGACCTGAAGCGCGTCATACCCGCCGTGGTAGCCGCCCTCGATCTTGACGATCGCCTTGCGGCCGGTGAACGCGCGGGCGGCGCGCACGGCATACATGAGCGACTCGGTGCCGGAGTTGGTGAAGCGCAGCAGGTCGAGCCCGAAGCGCTGCTGGAACCGCTCGGCGACCTCGGTGGCGGTCGGCGACGGGGTGACGAACAGCGTGCCGACGTGCGTCAGCGCTTCCTGGACCCGCTCCACGACAACGGGATTGAGGTGACCGACGAGCATCGCGCCGAAGCCCATCGACAGGTCGAGGAGGCGGCGTCCGTCGACGTCGGTGAGCCACGCGCCGCGGGCCGACGCGATCGAGATGGGGTAGGGGTCCCAGTGCTGGAAGGAGGACGTCACACCGAGGGGGAGCGAGCGGCTGGCACGCACATTGTGCGCACCCGACGCGCCGGTGGTCGCGGTGAACCGCTCCCACTCCGCGGCGAGGAGCCGCTCGACCACCTCGGGGTCGAGCGGGACGTGGCTCTCCGGAACCCAGCGGCGGGTCGCCGGGTCGTGCGCCGGCCAGGTCGCGGTGGTGGTGGCGGTCGGCTGGATCATCGGATATCTCTCCCGGCCCGGTGGGGCGTCGCGGTTGCTCGGTGCCACTATTATTGCGCATTGACGTGCGAAAGTGCCACTCGGCGACGGAAAGTATCAGCGTCATGGGGCTGAGGCAACCGATTCCGTGGCTGGCGGCTCGAGAGCACCGCGTCCGAGCGCGATCACCTCGGCGACATCGGGTGCGCACGGCCAACTCAGGCGGGCGGCTTAGGGTCTCGCCCGTGACGTGGTGGGACCTGATCCGCGAGCGCCTCGCGCCGGCGGCGCACGGGGGTGGGATCACGGCATACGGCCTGGTGGTCGCGGTCCTCGTCGCCGCGGGCGCGGCCGCCTGGGAACCGCTGTGGCGGCGACTGCGCATCGTGGTCACCCTCGTCCACGAACTCGGCCACGCGCTGGTCGGGATGGCAGCGGGGCGTCGGTTCACGGGGTTCGTCGTCCGCGGTGACGCCTCCGGACACGCCGTGACCGTGGGCCCGGCGCGCGGGATCGGGCGGGTGGCGACCACCTGGGCCGGCTATCCGGCGCCCGCGCTGGCCGGCCTGGCGTCGGTCTGGGCGGGCACGTCCGGGTATGCCGCGCCCCTGCTCACCGTGGTCCTGCTCGTCCTGGTCGTCGTTGCCACACAGGTGCGTTCGCTGCTGACCGCCGGTGTCGTCGCGGTCGTCGGGGCGGCGATCGGCGCCTTGTGGTGGTTGCGTGCGGACCCGGTCCAGTCGTATGCCGCGATCGCCGCCGGACTGCTGCTGCTCGCCGGCGGCTGGCGCGGATGGGGCACGGTGGCCCGGCGGGGCCGGACGATCGACGATCCCGCCGTGCTCGCCGACCTGACCCACATCCCCGCTCCCGTATGGTTGCTCACCTGGCTCGCGGTGAACCTCGCCTCGACCTGGCTCGTCGTCGTCGCGGTGCGCGCCGCGCTCTGATCCGCACTCGGATCCGAACGGGGCCCGCGCTCAGGGGCGCAGACCGGCCACGAAGACCTCCACCAACCAGGCGCGCAGGTCGGGCACGGTGGCGGCCACCGCCTCCGGCAGAGGCCGGGTCAAGGCGCCGAGGCCCGCCTGGAAGTAGAGGGGGGTCACCTCCTCCCGGACCAGCCCCGCCGCCTTCGCCAGGCGGAGCACCTCGCCCACGTCGGCCAGAACGGACTCGCGGATCGCCATGGCCTGCGGGGGGAGATCGCCCAGCCCGCGGCCGGCGACGAGTTGGGGAACGAGTGCCCCCATCTCGAGGGCGACCAGGTCGGCCACGAAGCCCGTCCACCCGGTCTCGTCGCCCGCGGCCAGTTCCCCGCGCCGGCGGGCGCAGATGTCGCGGATCCGCTCGAGCACCTGCACGAACAGGCCGAGGGCGAGATCGTCCGGGGTCGGGAAGTGGCGGTACAGCGTGGCGATCCCCACCCCCGCCTCGGCGGCGATCTGGCTGTAGGGCACCGTCATTCCCCGGCTCGAATAGAGGTGACGGGCGGCGGCCAACAGGGCCTCGCGGTTCGCAAGGGCATCGGCTCGCACGGGCACCTCCACGCTGATCGGAACGGACGACTTGCGGCAGTCTAACCGGAGGAGTACGCTCCATTTAAACGGATGGAAACGCTCCACTTAGAAGGGGAACCCATGTCGACCAGCACCGCACCCGTCGCCACCGACCACCAGACGGCCCCCGCCCAGCCTGCGCAGCACAAGCCGGCCCGACTTGCCGGCCTGGTCGCGGCCCTCGCCACCGTCATCTGCCTGATGCTCCTCGCCTTCGCGACCCCGGCGCTCCACTCGGGCGCGCACGACCTCCCGCTCGCCGTCTCCGGTCCGCCGGCCGCGACCAGCCGGATCGCCGCCCTGCTCGACCAGAAGGCGCCGGGCACCTTCGCCATCACGACGTATGCCGATTCCGCCGCCGGCGCCGACGCGATCACCCACCGTGACGCCATCGGCGGCATCGCCGTGGACGCCTCCGGCGTGACCATCCAGACCGCGGCGGGCGCGGGCACGCCATACAAGGCGCTGCTGACGGCCATGGGGACCCAACTGCAGGCGGAAGGCCAGCACGTCAGCTTCACCGAACTCGCGCCGACGACCGCCGACGACCCCGCCGGCTCGGGCGTCACCTCCCTCGGGATGCCGCTGATGTTCGGTGGGATGGCCGCCTCCGCCGTCCTGCTGATGGCCTACAAGGGCCGCGCCCGCAACCGCTTCCTCGGGTCCGCCTCCCTCGCCGTGATCGCCGGGTTCGCCGCGACCGCCATCCTCCAGTTCGGCTTCGGCGCCTTCGCCGGCAGTTATCTGCTGACCTCGCTGGCCGTCACGGCGGGCATCCTCGCGATCTCCTTCTGCGTGCTCGGACTCGAGCAGCGCTTCGGCACGGCGGGTCTCGGCATCATGGGTGTCCTGCTGCTCTTCGTCTCGAACCCACTGTCCGGCCTCGCGACCGGCCCGGCCTGGCTGCCGGGGATCTGGGGGCAGATCGGCCAGTTCTTCCCCATCGGCGCCGCCGGCACCGCCGTTCGCTCCGCGGTCTATTTCGGCGGCGCGGGCGCCACCCGGGCCTGGATCGTG
Organism: Nostocoides sp.; assembly: GCA_039812345.1. Taxonomy (GTDB): domain Bacteria; phylum Actinomycetota; class Actinomycetes; order Actinomycetales; family Dermatophilaceae; genus Nostocoides_A. The sequence goes on from JBDIAJ010000008.1 coordinate 41,510, forward strand.
CTGGCCGCCTGGGCCGCCGCCGGGCTCGCCATCGGCCTGGTCTCCAGCACCGCGCGCCGCGCCCGGGCCTGACACCGGCCCGCCGCGGGTTCTCCGCTCAGCCGTCGATGGCTCCGGTGTTGTCCCCGCCCTTCCACGCGCGGTACGCGAGGGGAAGACAGACCGCGCACGGCCGGTAGCCGGCCGCGATGGCGGTGGGTTCGTCGGCGAAGAAGACGCGATGGGCGGCATACCCTCCGCGGGCGAGTGCCCGCAGCGCCGTGGGGCAGTCGAGCCGACCATAGATCCGTGAGCGGCGGTGACCGCCGAGGATGCCCGGCCGCGTGGAGCGATGGGGGCGACGGTCGGCGCCGAGGAGGACATACCGCGCCACGCCATCGTCCGTGCGCTGCCGAGGGTCGTCGTCTCTCATCGAGACCACGGTAGGCGGTTGCGCGAGAACGGCGTCGGCGGAAGGCTGGGAGGGTGCCACACGGGCATACCGAAATCGACGCAGAGAGGCGGACGGGTCATGGGGTCACTGCAGGGGAAGACGGCCGCGGTCACGGGCGGGGCGAGCGGCATCGGCCGCGCCAGTGTCGATGCGCTGGTCGGGGCCGGGGCGCGGGTCGTCGTCGTGGACCGCGACCGGGCGGCCATGGACTCGATGGTGGCGACCCACGGCGACGCGGTCACCCCGGTCGTCATCGACCTGCTCGACCCGGCGGACTGCGCCACCCTGCTGCCCAAGGTGCTCGACGTGCTCGGACAACTCGACATCTTCCACTCCAACGCCGGCCTCTATGTCGGCGGTGACCTCGTCGAGGCCACGCCGGAGGCGATCGACCGGATGCTCTCCCTCAACGTCAACGTCGTCATGAAGAACGTCCGCGACGTGCTGACCCACATGATCGCGCGCGGCACCGGCGACATCGTCGTCACCAGCTCGCTCGCCGCGCACTATCCGACGCCGTGGGAGCCGGTCTACGCCTCCAGCAAGTGGGCGATCAACTGCTTCGTCCAGACCACCCGGCGGCAGGTGTTCAAGCATGGCATCCGCGTCGGGTCGGTCTCGCCCGGCCCGGTTGTCACCGCCCTGCTGGCCGACTGGGAGCCGGAGCGCCTGCAGGCCGCGCGCGACGAGGGGTCGCTGATGGAGCCGAGCGATGTCGCCGACACGATCCTCTTCATGCTGACGCGGCCGCGGCATGTGACGATCCGTGATGTCGTGATGCTGCCGACGAACTTCGATCTGTGAGCTGATGCTCAGCTGAGCCGAGCCCCCAGCCGCGGGGGGATGTTGTGCCGGGTGATGACCTCGACCGGCGCCGGCCAGGACGTCGGCGCCCCCGGGAGCAGGTCATGGGCGCGCAGGAGTTGCTCGCACGCCCGACGCACGTCGGCGCGCAGGTCGTGGTGCAGGACGAGGTCGATCCGGCCGGTCCGGAGCAACTCCTCGTTGTCGGCGTCGAGGTCGTGGGCGACATAGACGCGCGGCCGCACCCCAACCTCGGCGAGGGCGGCGACGATGCCCCGGTTGCCGCCGCCGATCGAATACACCCCGACCACGTCGCGCCGCCGCAGCCGGGCGACGAGCGCGTGCATCGTCGCGTCGAGCCCGTCGGCGTCGGCGAGTTCGATGACCTCGCGCCCGGGGGCGAGGTCGGCGAGCGCGTGCCGGAAGGCGTCACCTCGCTCGCGCTCACCGAAGAACGCGCGCCGGCTCAACGTGACGAGGACGACCCCCGGCGCATCGGCGGTCCACGCCGCCAGGAGAAGCGCGGCGGTCCGTCCCGCGGAGTCATTGTCCAGTCCGACGTATGCCGCCCGCCTGGACTCCCGCACGTCGGTCACGAAGGTGACGACCGGCACCCCGCGCCGGCCGAGCCGCTCGATCGCCGCAGCGACCACCGGCACGTCGGGTGCTTTGAGGATGACGCCCTGGCAGGTACGCCCCCGGGTCCCGATCCGGTCCAACACGGCGCCGAGATCGTCCTGAGTTCCACTCTCGCGCAGGTGGAATCGCGCCCGGACGGTAGCCGGGCGCAAGCGGGGCAACTCGCTCTCCAGCGCGGTGCGGACGGCGGTGGTGAACCGGCCGGGGGCCTGCATGACGACGTCGATCATCAGGCTCCGGGCGCCCAGGCGCAGTTGCGCCTGCTGCCGGTCGAGGTCGAGCAGGGCCTGCTCGACCTGACGGACCGCGCGCGGGCTCACGTGTGGTCGGCCGTGCAGGACCCGGTCGACGGTCGCCTCGCTGACCCCCGCCTGCTCGGCGACGTCGCGCACCCGATGTGCGGGGCGGGAGCGGCGCGGCATACGGCACGGTAGCGCGCCGTGAGGGGAAATTGAGGTCGTCGACGGTGGCGCGGGCGGGCCTCGGCCCGCGACCCTGGAAGCACCGAGCCCGGACGATCCGGGCCCCGACCCGGAGCGACCGCCATGACCCTGACCGCGCCCACCACCGCTCGACGCAACCCGGCCGTCCCCGTCGGTGCCCTGCGCACCGAGGACTGCCACCTCGAGGACCTCCTCGACATCCTCCGGGACACCACCGATCTCGCGGACTACCCGCACGCGAGCGCGATCGAGCAGGGCGTGCTGGTGTATGCCGCCGACTCGGTCCGCGCCGCGCTCGCGTCCGGGGCCGGGCCGGACCTGGAGGCCGAGCTCGCCCGGGCGTGGTCAGCGGGGCCGGGGATTGTCGTCCTGACCGGCGCCTTCGAGAGCGCGGTCGTGGACCGGGTCACCGCGGCATACGAGCGGATCATCCTGCAGGAGAGGGAGACCGGCGGCCCGAAGGGTGACCACTTCGGCGAACCGGGCGCCAACGACCGGATCTGGAACGGCCTGGAGAAGCTCGCCGTCCTCGATCCCGAGGCGTTCGTCGCCTACTACGCCAACGACCTCGTCGCCCTCGGCGCGCGGGCGTGGCTCGGCCCCGGCTACCAGGTCACCGCCCAGGCCAATGTCGTGCGCCCGGGCGGCAAGGGGCAGACCGTGCACCGCGACTATCACCTCGGGTTCATGGACTCGGCGCAGGCGGCGCGCCATCCCGCGCAGGTGCACGCGCTGTCGCCAGCGCTGACCCTCCAGGGAGCGGTCGCGCACGTCGACATGCCGGTCGAGTCCGGGCCGACGCTCTATCTCCCGCACAGCCAGAAGTACACCCACGGCTACCTCGCCTACTGGCTGCCGGATTTCCAGGACTACTTCGTCGCGAACCACATCCAGTTGCCGCTGCGCAAGGGCGACCTGGTGTGGTTCAACCCGGCGCTCATGCACGCGGCCGGAACCAACGTCTCGGCGGACATCCAGCGGATGGCCAACCTGCTCCAGGTGTCCTCGGCCTTCGGCCGGGCGATGGAGAGCGTCGACCGCGCGCGGGTGGTCGAGGCCGTCTATCCGGCGCTGCTCGCCGCTCTGGATTCCGGTATGCCGCGCGCCCTGGTCGACAACGCCGTCGCCGCGAGCGCGGAAGGCTACGCCTTCCCCGCCAACCTCGACCGCGATCAGCCGGTCGGCGGTATGGCGCCCGCCACCCAGGCCGACCTCGTCCTGGCCGCGCTGGACACCCGGGAGTCGCCGGAGTCGTTGCACGCGCGGCTCGCCCACCAGGGCTGGACCAAGCTCAGCCACCAGGTGCCTGCCGCGGGGCAGGCGGCGTCGTGACCGAGCGGCACCGGGTCCCAGAGCACGGTGCCACCGGGTTGCTCGATGACAAGGTCGTGCTCGTCGTCGGTGGAACGGTCGGGCTGGGCGGCGGGATCGCCCGGGCGGCGGCACGGGCCGGGGCCGAGGCGATCGCCGTCACCGGGCGGCGGCGGGACCGGGGCGAAGCGGCGGCAGCCGAGTTGACCGCGCTGGGTGCGCGAGCGGCATACGTCGAGGGGGATGTGGCCGATCCGGGCGCGGCGAAAGACATGGTGGCGGAGGCGATCACGCGGTTCGGGCGGGTCGACTGCCTGGTCAACGCGGCCGGGCTGACCACTCGCGGGAGCCTGCTCGACACCACCCCGGAGTTGTTCGACGA
>JBDIAJ010000009.1:0-45289 GCA_039812345.1 Nostocoides sp.
GAGCATGAACGACCAGTGGTCCGGGAAGACCTTCTTCATCAGGTAGTTGACGCCCCTGGCCGGGCCGAGTCGGTCGTCGACCCAGCCGACGGCGCCGCCGAGTCGCTTGGCGCCGCCGGAGGCCGGGGCCTGGCGCTTGGCATCCCCGTCGCGGAGGCGATCCGCCGCGCGCAGGTTCTCGTTCGGTTCGCTGGTGCTCATCAACGCTCCCAGAAGCTCGGGCCGACAGGCTCCATGAAGGGCTGCGCGGCAACGAGGTAGCCCTCGCTGTCGACGGTGATCTTCAACTGCGGCAAGGGGCGCTTCGCGGGACCGAAGATCACCTTGCAGTCGTCCGTGACGTCGAACGTCGACTGGTGGCACGGGCAGAGCAGGTGGTGGGTGGTGCGTTCGTACAGACCCACGGGGCAGCCGACGTGCGTGCAGATCTTGGAGTAGGCGACGATGCCGTTGTAGCTCCACGACAGCGCCTTGCGGCCGCGTGCCGTGGCCTGGAACTCGCTGGGATCGAGGCGCATGAGCAGGACGGCCGCCTTGGCCTTCTCCTCGAGCATGTTCTTCTCGAGCTGGAGCAGGCCCTTGGGCAGGATGTGATAGACCGACCCGATCGTGACGTCCTCGGCCTTGATCTCCAGGCCCTCGGGGTCGGTGACCAGGCGGACCGGCTGGAAGGCACGGTGCTCATAACCGCTCAGCGCCGCGTCCTGGTTCTCCAACGGGCCGTTCCAGAACGTCACCGAGAGGCGGTTGCGGGGGAGGGGGCCCATGCTGCCGACGAGCTGGACCAGCAGGGGCAGCGAGAACAGCGCCATGGCGCCGCCGAGACTCGCCTTGATCAGCGGCCGCCGGAAGAGCTGGCTCTTCTCGCCGCCTTCGCGCATGATGTCGACGAACTGCTCGCGGGCCTCGTCGCCGCTGCGCATCGGGTGGCGCATCTCGATGGTCTCGTGGTCGGGCATGATCGTCTTGGCCCAGTGCACGGCTCCGAGGCCGATGCCGAGCAGGCCGAGACCGATGCCGATGCCGAGCAGGACGTGCACGGTCGAGACCGTGCCCAGGCCCGGCAGCCACGTGCGGTGGTCGGTCGGGAAGGCGAAGTAGCTGACCAGGGCGATCAGGGTCCCGAGCATCGACAGGCCGAAGAGGGCGGCGACCTGCTTCTCGGCCCGCTTGGCGCCGCGTTCGCTCTCGTCGGACATCCGCGGGATGTGCGGGGGGAGCCCGGGGTTCTCGAAGTGCGCGGGCAGGCGCCCGTCCGCGGGGCTGTGGCCCTCGTCGAGGCGCACGACGCCGGGCGAGTTCGCGTCGGGGAACTCGTGGTTGGTCATGGGGTCAGGCACCCTTCTGTCCGAGCCAATAGGCCGCGCCGATGAGTATGCCGAGTCCGAAGATCCACGCGACGAGGCCCTCCGGGACCGGCCCGAGCGAACCCAGGGCCATGCCGCCGGGGTTGCCCTCGTGACGCATGGTCATCAGGTAGGAGATGACGTCGGCCTTCGCCTGCGGCGAGAGGTTGTTGTCGTTGAACACCGGCATGCTCTGGGGGCCGGAGATCATCGCTTCGTAGATGATCCGACCGACGTCCCCGTGGCTGAGGGACGGCGCGTACTTGCCGCGGGTCAGGGCGCCGCCGGCGAACGCGGAGTTGTGGCACATCGAGCAGTTGGTGCGGAAGATCTCGCCGCCCCGGCCCGGGTCCCCGATGTCGCCGGAGGAGTACTTCGCATCCGGAACGGCCGGTCCGGGAGCCAGCGAGGCGACATACGCGCCGATCGCCGAGATCTGCTCAGGGGTGTAGGTGACCGCATTGCGCGGGGCCTGGACGCCGGGGCCGGCCATCGGCATACGGCCGGTGCTCATCTGGAAGTCGACCGCCGCGGCCCCGACCCCGGCGAGGTTCGGGCCCTTCCCGGTCCCGAGCGCCCCCGTGCCGTGGCACGTCGCGCAGTTGGTGAGGAAGAGCTGGTGGCCCTCGGTGACCTGGTCCGCGGTCGCCACCGCCGCCGAGGCGGAGCGTGGGGCGAGGGCGGAGTAGGCCGAGCCGGTGACGATCAGCCCCAGGAGCAGGAGCAGGGCTATCGCCGCGGGGTGTCGGCGGTGACGTGCCAATGAGTTCACGACTGTGTGCCTTCCTTCGTCAGCAGGTCCGGCGGGGTCACTTGAGGAGATAGATGGTCGCGAACAGGGCGATCCACACGACGTCGACGAAGTGCCAGTAGTAGGAGGTCACCACCGCGCCCGTGGCCTGCGCGTGGCTGTAGTGGCGGGTCGTGAAGGTCCGGCCGATGATGAGCAGGAAGGCGAGGAGGCCACCGGTGACGTGCATCCCGTGGAATCCGGTCGTCAGATAGAAGACCGAGCCGTAGCCGTCGGAGGCGAGGGTGATGCCGTCGTGGACGAGGTGGGCGTACTCGAAGACCTGCCCGGCGATGAACGTCGCGCCGAAGATGTAGGTCACGACATACCACTCGCGCATCCCCCACTTGGCGACGTCGAGGAGGCCGCCGGTCCGGGAGGGCTGGCCGTGCTCGGCCTTGTAGACGCCCAGCTGGCACCACACCGAGGAGATGACCAGGATGATCGTGTTGGCGGTCGCGAACGGCACGTTGAGTTGGGCGGTGTGTTCCTTCCACAGGTCCGGGCGCACCTCACGGATGGTGAAGTACATCGCGAACAGCCCGGCGAAGAACATCAGCTCGCTGGACAGCCACACGATGGTGCCGACGGAGACCATGTTGGGTCGGCTCACCGGCCCGATGGCCGCATGCCCCGGGGGGGCATTGCCGATGTTGGACGTCAGTGCAGATGCGGTGGCCACGCGGTCATTATGTCGGTAAAGGAATCGCCACGTCAGGTGGCCCCCCGATAACAGTTGTGTCGCGTGTCGCTCTCGGCTGAGTAGGGTGTCCCCCATGGCTTCCAGCGCGCTGACCCACGCCTCCGAGAGCACCGGCTCGGCCTCCGGGCCGCGTTCGGTGTCGATTCTCCTCTACAGCGACGACATCACCACGCGCGACAGCGTCCGGGCGGCCGTCGGCCGCCGGCCGACCCGAGACCTCGAGGTCGGGTCCTGGTTCGAGTGCGCGACCCTGCCCGCGGTCATCGAGGCCGTCGAGAACGAGAAGTTCGACCTGTTGATCCTCGACGGTGAGACCGCGCCCGCCGGCGGCCTGGGCGTCTGCCGTCAACTGAAGAACGAGGTCTTCGACTGCCCGCCGGTGCTCGTGCTGACGGGCCGGCCGCAGGACGTCTGGCTCGCCGCCTGGTCGCTGGCCGACGCCGCGGTGTCCCAGCCGCTCGACGCCCTCGCGGTGTGTGCCGGGGTCGAGCAGGCGCTCGCCTCCTGATCATGGCGGCGCCGACGAGCGACGCCCACACCTGGCCCGACGTCCTGTCGGGCCTGTTGCAGCGGCAGGATCTCGATCCGGCCGCCGCCGCGTGGGCGATGGACCGGATCATGTCGGGGGAGGCGACCGCCTCGCAGGTCGGCGGGTTCCTCATGGCGCTGAAGGCGAAGGGGGAGTCGGTCGGCGAGCTGGGCGCCATCGCCGACGTCATGCTCACCCACGCCCACCGCTTCGAGGTCCCGGCGCCGAGCATCGACATCGTCGGGACCGGCGGCGACCGTGCCCACACCGTCAACATCTCGACGATGTCGGCGATCGTCCTGGCCGGGGCAGGCCTGCGCGTGGTCAAGCACGGCAACCGGGCCGCGTCGTCCTCGTCGGGGGCGGCCGACGTCCTCGAGGCGCTCGGGGTCGACCTGACGTTGAGCCCGGACCAGGTGCGCGAGGTCGGTGAGCGGGCCGGGATCACCTTCTGTTTCGCCCAGGCCTTCCACCCGTCGATGCGGCATGCGGCGCCGACCCGCCGCGAACTGGGGGTGGGGACGGTCTTCAACGCCCTCGGGCCGCTGACCAACCCCGCCCAGCCGACGTATGCCGCGGTCGGCGTCGCCGACGCCCGGCTCGCCCCGCTGATGGCCGGCGTCTTCGCGGCGCGTGGAGGCCGGGCGGCGGTGTTCCGCGGTGACGACGGCCTCGACGAACTGACACTGGCGACCCCGTCCCGGGTGTGGTGGGTCGCCGACGCGACGGTCACCGAGCACGCCATCGCTCCCGAGGACGTCGGGTTGGCGCGCGCCCCTCTGGAGGCGTTGCGGGGTGGGGATCCGGCGCACAACGCGGAGGTCGTGCGGGCGCTGCTGGCCGGGGGGCGCGGTCCCGTTCGTGACGCCGTCCTGCTCAATGCCGGGATGGCGATCGCCGTGGCCGGCGAGAGCGTGCCCGCCGACGCCGCGACCGATGCCCTGGCCGACGCCGTCCGGGACGGGATCGCCCGGGCCGCCGCGAGCCTCGACACCGGGGCCGCCGCCGGCGCCCTGGACCGGTGGATCGCGGCCACGCGATCCGTCTGACCCGATCACCACGCAGCGAGGTGCCCCCCGCGGCGCCCGCGGTCAGCGCGTCGCCGTCCACCCCGTCGCCGTCCAGCCCGTCGGGGGCGACAGCTCAGTCAAGGCCGAGGCTGAACGCCGCCTCCAGATCGTGCCGGGAGTAGGCCCGGAAGGCGATGTGGGTCGCCGTGTTGAGCACGCCGGGGACCTTGTTGAGCCGGTCGGCGATGACGTCGGCGAGCTGGTCGTGCTCGCGGACCCGGACCATCGCGACGAGGTCGGCGTCTCCGGTGACCGAATAGACCTCCGTGACTCCGTCGAGGTCGGCGATCGCCTGCGCGACCTCGGGGATGGCGGACACCTCGGCGTTGACCAGGACGATGGCGGTGATCATGGGCGCCATCCTCTCGCGAAACCGGCGCGCAGAGGTGGTCCCGGTGGACACCGCCGGCGCCGAGGACGGCCGGCGGCGCCCGGGTCGACCTCATCGGGCGTCGAGGCGCTCGGCCCCGCCGACCGGGCAGGTCCACGCGCCGTCGATGTCGACGATCCGCACCCCGGGCTCGTCGAGCCACCGAAGGATCTTGTCCGTCTCCTCCGGGATCGCCGCCGGTGCGGGCGGCAGGGGAGCGGGGACGATCTCGGCACTGGCCCGAAGGGCATCGACATAGGGCATCGGGTCGGCACCGCGGGGGCTGGAACTGCTCCCCGCGAGCCGCCCGTGCCGGACGCAGACGAGTTCCCAGCCGCCGACCGGGCTGCGGCGCGCCGCGATGAGCTCCGGGGTTGCGGCGAGGGGGGCGAGCCGCTGAGTGCGGGTCAGGCCCCGGACGAGCGCCCCCAGCCGGTCGCGCACCGTCGCCGCCTCCTCGAACCGCTCCTGATCGGCCAGGGTCGCCATCCGCAGTTCGAGCGGGTCGACCAGAGCGCTGGGGTCGGCGCGGATGGCGGCCGCCGCGCGGGCGACGATCGCGGCATACGCCTCGGGCGTGACCGCGCCGGTGCACGGGGCGGCGCAGCGGCCGAGGTCGGCGAGCGCACACGGGGGCGAGCGTTTGTGCGGGGAGAGCCGCTGGCTGCACTGGCGCAGCGGGAGGCAGTCGTGGATGGCCGCGACGGCGTCCTCGGCGGCGCTGCGGGACCCGAAGGGACCGACATACGACAGGGTGTCGCCGCGCACCTGGGAGACGATCGAGAGCCGGGGAAATGCCTCGACCGTGAGCTTGACCCAGACGGCCTTCTCCGGGTGGCGTGAGCGCCGGTTGTAACGCGGCTTGTGCGCGGCGATGAGGCGCAGCTCGCGCACCTGGGCCTCCAGGGGGGTCGCGCAGACGACCGGGGTGACGCTGGCGGCGAGGCGGACCATCTCGCCCATCCGCCGGCGCTGCTCGGCCGCGGTGAAGTAGGACCGCACCCGGGTGCGGATCGCCACCGAGGTCCCGACATAGAGCACCTCGCCCCGGTCGTCCTTGAAGAGGTAGACACCTGGGGCGTCGGGAAGGTCGTCGGCGAGGTGGCGTTTGCGCCGCCGCTCCTGGGGGACCCGGCTCGAATAGGCGGCGAGCTCCTCCAGGGTGGTGACACCGAGGCCGCCGACCCGGCCGATCAGCGCGTGGAGGACGTCCACGGTCGCCTGGGCGTCGTGGAGGGCCCGGTGATCCGGGGTGACGCGCGCCCCGAAGAGCCGGGCGAGGGAGCCGAGGCGGTGGTTGGGAGACTCCTCGCTCGTGACGAGGGCGCGCGCGAGATGAACGGTGTCGACGACGACCGGGTCCGGCCAGTGGGCACCGGTCGCGAGGCACGCGGCCTTGAGGAAGCCGACGTCGAAGCGCGCGTTGTGCGCGACGATGACCGCGCCCGCGGCGAACTCGAGGAAGGCGGGCAGCGCCGCGCGCAGCGGAGGTGCCGAGGCGACCATCGCGTCGGTGATCCCGGTGAGGACGGTGATGACCGCGGGGATCGGGACATGGGTGTTGACGAGGGTCTGGAACTCCCCGAGCACGTGACCACCGCGCACCTTCACGGCGCCGATCTCGGTGATCTGGTCCTCGGCGGCGCTGCTTCCGGTGGTCTCGAGGTCGACGACGACGAAGGTGACCTCATGCAACGGGGTGCCGACATCGGGCAGGGGATCCTGTCTCGGCCTGGGTGCGGCGATGGTCGAATGCGACATGCCGACGACGCTACGAGGGCCCACCGACAGGCCCCCGTCGGGCACGCGGCGAGGGGGCTGTCGGTGGGCCTGTCTAGCGTCTCTGGTGACGGTCCGGATCGACCCGGGTCGTCTGGCGCGAAGGAGAAGGCACGATGCTGATCGGTTGCGACGGATGTCCGATCCGCGGCACGGAACGGGAGGCGAGTTGCTGCCCGTCCTGCGTCGTTCCGGTGTTCACCGGGTTGCCCAGGCTCAGGACGTATGCCGATCCACACCTCGACGACGAGCCGTGGCTGCCGCTGGACCCCCGTGAGCGGGCCGTGGTCACCGCCCTGGTCGGTGCCGGCCTGATCAGCCCCGAGACGGCGAACGCCGCCCGGGCGCGGTCGGAGTCGGGTCCGCGCCGGCGGGCCGTGGGGTGAAGCCTCGGGCCGGTCCCGCGTGTCGCGTCGGGCAGGGGTGTCGTGCCGCGCGTGGATGCCGCGTCGGGCACGGATGCCGCGTCGGGCACGGGGGTGCGGTCGAGCAGGAGCGAGAGGGCGACCAGGGCGGCCACGAGCCAGTACTGGTTGTAGAACGCCTGCTTGTTGACGAGGTTCGCCGTGAAGAGCACCAGGGCGGCCCAGCGGACGACCTCCCCGATCTGCGGAGTCCGCCGGTGGACGGCCCACAACGCCCCCACGAGGGCGCCGCCGACGACGAGGCCGGTCACCCAGAACGGCAGCGTGATGCCGAACTCGTTGAGCGCCAACAGATACCACGTGTTCGCGAACTTGATCGGATGGAAGGTCACCAGGAAGGTGATGGTGTCGTGGACGAAGTCCGCCGGCGCGGTCAGCACCCACGGGGCGATCAACGCCGCGGTCAACGCGCCGGTCGCGACCGCGCGGCGCCAGCCGAATGGCCGCCAGACCAGCAGCACCAGCAGCACGACGGCGAGATGCTGTTTGCTCGCGCAGGCCAGGGCGAGCGGCAGGATCGACAGCCACGGCCGGCCCCGGACCATCAGCAGCGCCCACCACACCAGGCCGGCCCACAGGAGTGGCTCGGTCCACGCCTGGTCGATCTGGGTCAGCGTGCCCGGGGCGAGCAGGACCAGCGCCGTCACGGCCGCGGCGAGCGCCGGATCCGCGGCCGACCGCCCGAGCCGCCACAGGCCGGCGGCGGCCACGACCACCCAGACCAGGAGCATCCACCGCACGTCCCCGGCGATCAGCCGGCCCGGAGCGAGCAGCACGGCGCTCCACGGCAGGTAGGTGAAGGCGTCCTTGACCCCGGGCGAGCCGACCCAGACGACCGAGTAGAAGTTCCGTCCGTGCGCGAGGGCGTCCACCGCCTGCTGGAGCGTCACCCACACGTCGATCCTCGGGTGCGGGTCGTTCGCGATGGCCAACACTCCCGTCCCGGCATAGGTCACCACGGCGATCGCCCAGACGGCGAACGGCGACCGTCCGCCCCACAGGAGCACCCCGCAGGTGAGGCCGGCGGCGGCGAAGGCGATGCGGGCGACGAGTGCGGCCCCCGGGGTCAGGTAGCTCCACATCGGGACGGCCAGGACGATCACCGCGCCGCCGGCGAGCGCGACCGCGGCGGCCGCGCGGGTCAGCTCCACGGTCGATCGCCGAACGACCCACCAGGCGAGCAGCCCGGCGGCCACGGTCAGCGTGAGGACGATCGACACCCGGAAGCGCACGACGCTCCACTGGAGCATCCCCAGGCTCGCGACCCAGATCGCCGCGAGCACGAGCGAGCTCCACCCGCCCCTGGCCCGGCCCGTCGAGCCGGGCACCGAGGGTGAGACGGGGCCGGACGCGGGTCGGCGGGAAGCAGGCACGGCGGTAGTGTCTCCTGCCATGGCGGACAGCACACAGTCCTCGATCCTCATCGAGAGGCATGCGGGTTTGGTGCTCGACGTCATCGCCGACCTCGAGGCCTATCCCGAGTGGGCCTCGGAGGTCGTCGCGGTGACCATCCTCACCGAGGAGGGGGACGGCTGGCCTGACCGCGCCCGGTTCACCCTCGACGCGGGCATCATCAAGGACACCTACACCCTCGACTACGACTGGGACATCACGGCCGACGGCACCGGTGCGGTGTCGTGGGAGCTGGTCGAGGCGAGTGTCCTGAAGCGGATGGACGGGACCTACATCCTGCGCGCCACCGAGGACGGCGCCACCGACGTGTCCTACGAACTGACCGTCGACCTGAAGATCCCCGTCCCCGGGATGTTCAAACGCAAGGCGGAGCAGGTCATCATCGACACCGCCCTCACCGAACTGAAGAAGCGGGTCGAGTCCATCTGAGCACTTTCGCCGTCCCGGACGGCCCCGGCGGGGTCGCCACGCGGGTTCTCCTGTTCACCGGCAAAGGCGGGGTCGGCAAGACGACCACGGCGGCGGCCGCCGCCTTGTCCAGTGCCCGGGCCGGCATCGAGACGCTGGTGCTGTCCACGGACGCGGCGCACTCGCTCGGCGACGCCTTCGGCATCGATCTCGGCCGCCACGGGGGGCCGGTCCCCGTCGAGGATCACCTCCACGCGCTCCAGGTGAGCGGGCGGGCCCACTTCGACGGGTCGTGGACGGTCGTCCACGCCTACCTCGTCCAGACACTGTCGGCGCTCGGGGTCGACCCCCTCGTCGCCGAGGAGATGACCTCGCTCCCGGGCGCCGAGGAGATCGCCGCCCTGCTCGAACTGCGTGCGCAGGTCGAGTCCGGCCGGTGGGATCTCGTCGTCGTCGACTGCGCGCCGACCGCGGAGACCCTCCGGATGCTCGCCCTGCCGGAGAATCTCGCCTGGCATCTCGGTCGGATGATCCCCGGCACGGTCGGCCTCCGGCGGGCGGCGCGGCCGGCCGCGGCGGCGGCACTCGGCATACCGCTGCCCGATGTCGAGGTGCTCGAGGTCATCCGGGACTGGTATGCCGACATGCTCGCCGTCCGGGCCATCCTCGGCAGCGACCGAGCCTCGGTGCGCCTGGTCACGACGCCGGAGAGTGTCGTCATCGCCGAATCGCGGCGAACGTGGACCTCGCTGAGCCTCTACGGCTATGCCGTCGACGCGATCTATGTCAACAAGATCCTGCCCCGGGTCGCGGACGGCGAGGACGGCGCGGCCGCCGCGTGGCTCGCCTCGTGGAACGACGCGCAGGAGCGCGGCATCGCCGAGGTGGCCAGTTCGTTCGCTGGGATCGGCGTCGTCCGGGCGCCCTATCTCGCCCGGGAGCCCGTCGGGCCCGACGCCCTCGCCGCGCTCGGGGCGTCATGGGTCGACGAGGCCCTGGTCGGGCCCGCGATCCTCGACCCCGTGGCGGCCGCGGCCATGCGGGTCGACCGGACCGCCGACGGCTACACCCTCGCCCTGCGCCTGCCCCTGACGTCGGCGCGCGAGGTGGGTCTGCAACGGCGGGAGGATGACCTGATCCTCACCGTCGGCGACCACCGCCGGATCGTCACCCTCCCGGCGGTCCTGACCCGGTGCACGGTCTCCGGCGCGAGCGTCCGATCGGGCTCGCTTACCGTCGGATTCGTGCCCGACCCCGCACAATGGCCCCGATGACGACGCCGACCGATCACGCCCCACCACCTCGGTCCCTCGGGGAGGAGGCGGCCCGGCTCTTCGCCGCCCTCCAGGACGAGCACGACGCGCGCGCCGCGGAGGAGGAGGCGCGGCGGCATACGGCCGCGGAGCACCCCGCGACCTGCACGTGGTGCCCGCTGTGCCGCGGCGTGGAGTCGCTGCGCGGGGTCGACCCGGAGGCGGTCGACCGGCTCGCGTTCGCCATCTCCGAACTCGCCCACGCCCTGTCCGACCTCGGGACCACGCTCCGGGACCGAGTCGTGCCGCCCGGCTACGAACCACCCGCGCGGCCCCACCCGCAGACCAGCGCGAGCCGGTCCGGGGAGACCGTCGACATCCCGGTCACCGACGAGGACACGCCATGACATCGGCCAGGGATCTGAGCATCGGCATCGACATCGGGGGCACCAAGGTGGCCGGGGGCGTCGTCGATGCCTCCGGTCGCGTCCTCGCCCGGGCCCGAGCCGACACCCCGGAGCGGTCCGAGAGCCCGGAGGTGGCCGAGAACACGATCGTCGGGGTCGTCGAGGACCTGCTCGTCCGGGCCGAGGGGACCGTCTCCACCGTCGGCATCGGGGCCGCCGGATTCGTCGCCGCCGACCGGGCGACGATCGTCTTCGCCCCCCACCTGTCCTGGCGGCACGAGCCGCTCCGGGACGCCCTCGCCCAGCGGATCAACCTGCCGATCTATATCGACAACGACGCCAACGCGGCGGTCTGGGCCGAGGGGAAGTTCGGGGCCGCACGCGGCGAGGGCAATGTCATGATGGTCAACCTCGGGACCGGCATCGGCGGCGGCATCCTCGTGGACGGCCGGATGATCCGCGGGCGATTCGGCATCGCCGGGGAATTCGGGCACATGCAGATCGTCCCCGACGGCCAGCGCTGCGAATGCGGCAACCGGGGATGCTGGGAGCAGTACGCCTCCGGTAACGCCCTCGTCCGCGAGGCCCGGGGCCTGATGATGGCGCACTCGCCGGTCGTGCGCGATCTCGCGGCCCGGGTCGGGGGCGACCCCCAACTGCTCACCGGACCCCTGATCACTCAGGCGGCCCGCGAGGGCGACCCGATCGCCGTCGAACTTCTCGCCGACATCGGGCACTGGCTCGGCCTGGGCATCGCCAACCTCGCCGCGGCCTTCGACCCGGGGATGTTCGTCATCGGCGGCGGGGTCAGCGCCGCCGGCGACCTCCTCCTCGGGCCGGCGCGCAGCACCTTCCGGCGGCACCTGACCGGTCGTGGCTACCGGCCCGAGGCGAGCATCGCCGCCGCCCAGCTGGGCAACGAGGCCGGCCTCATCGGGGCCGCCGACCTCGCCCGGCTCACCGCGAGCGGCGCCGACGTATGACGCGGATCCGCGTCGCGAGCTATAACGTGCGCGGATTCCACGACGACCGCCGGGCCGCGGCGCGCGTCATCCGCGGAATCGGCCCGGACCTCCTCTGCCTCCAGGAGGTGCCGCGCTGGTTCGCCCGACACCGGGTCGGACGCTTCGCCGACGAGTGCGCCCTGAGCTGGGTGGGGCCGCTGCGCGGCAGCGGGGGGACGGTGATCTTCACCTCGGATCGGGTGACGGTGCTGCGCGCGGAGCGCCAGCGCCTGCCGTTGTCCCTCGAGTTCGAGCGCCGCGGGTTCTCCTGGGCGGTGTTGCGGGTTCCGGGTGGACGCCCGTTCGCGGCGGCGTCGGTGCACCTGAGCCTGAAGGAGCCGGACCGCATCCGTCAGATCCGGCTCATCCTGCGGCGGCTCGAACGTGCCGGCGCCCCGACGATCCTCGCCGGCGATATCAACGAATCCTCCGACCGGCCGGCGTGGAAGCTGGCCGCGGCCGGACTGCGGCAGGCGTCGCCGACCGCGCCGACGTTCACCGCGCGCACGCCACGCCGGATGATCGACGCGATCTTCGCCAGCCCGGACATTCCGCTCGGGCCTCACGCCGACCTTCATCTCGACCGGGCGGATCTGGTCGCCGCGACCGATCACCTGCCGATCTGGGCCGACCTCGACCTGAGCGACTGACCGGCCCCGCCCTCGGGCTGCGGCCGGTCAGACGACGGCGCCGTTGCCCGGGTCGTCCTCGGAGTCCTTCGGCCCACGCAGGACCAGGAGCACGAAGCCGCCGACGCACATCCCCAGCGACAGCCACGTCCACCACGGGCCGACATCGGGCTGGAAGACGACGAGCCA
This sequence comes from Nostocoides sp., assembly GCA_039812345.1. Lineage (GTDB taxonomy): Bacteria > Actinomycetota > Actinomycetes > Actinomycetales > Dermatophilaceae > Nostocoides_A. The sequence continues at coordinate 12,316 of JBDIAJ010000009.1, forward strand.
CAAGAGGATGAGCGGGCCCCCGACGAGGCCGAGGAGCATCGCCCAGAAGTGGACATCCTCCTGCGGAGGCAGCGGGGCCGGCGGGGCCGGGATGAAATGCTCATCGTCCTCGTCGTCGAGGATCTCCTCATAGGTGGGGCCGGTGGCGCCACGCCAGACGGGGATGGATCCGGAGAACAGCGGTGGGTTGACCCCCGCCGGGGCGCCGGGTCGCACCCCGCCCGGTCCGTATGCCGATTCCGCCCGCGCCGACCCGCCCTCGCCGAGCCCCGGCCCGGCCGGACCCCCGCGTGCCGCGGACGGGTCGGGCGTCCCGGACGCCTCGGGGGTGACCGAACCGTCGGGCGTGCCGGGCGCGGGCGTCAACGTGGACGCCGGGGTGGCCGCCCCGGGCGGTGCCGGCTCGTCGAACTCGGCCAGCACGTCCGCGGCGAACAGCGGGTCGTCACCGAAGCCGGCGACGATCTCGGCGAACCGCTGGTCGAAATCGTCGTCGTGCCGGCGGGGTTCGGGCTCGCGCACCGCGCTCCTTCGTTGGGTCGCATCCTGGTCGATGGATGCTCCACATCCTCCCACGACACGGCGCGCCTTCGATAGTGCCGCGCGTGGCGTGGCGAGGGCGGGCAGGTGTCGTCGGGGTGTCGTAGAGTGCCCGGGGAGGTGAGTTCGGACGTGCTCTACTGGTTTCTCAAGCGGGTGCTGCTCGGCCCGATCCTGCGCGTGCTCTTCACGCTCCAGGCCGAGGGGCTCGAGCACATCCCCGAGGACGGCGCCGCGATCCTCGCGAGCAACCACCTGTCCTTCTCCGACTCCTTCTTCCTCCCCGCCGCCGTCGACCGGCGGGTCACCTTCCTCGCGAAGTCGGACTACTTCACCGGCCGCGGTCTGAAGGGTCGCCTGACCGCGGCGTTCTTCCGCGCCGTCGGCCAGGTGCCGGTCGACCGCTCCGGTGGTCGGGCCAGTGATGCGGCCCTGACCAGCGGGTTGCGCATCCTCGGTCGCGGCGAACTGCTGGGCATCTATCCCGAGGGGACCCGCAGCCCGGACGGTCGGCTCTATCGCGGCCGCACCGGGGTCGCCCGGATGGCGTTGGAGGGGCGGGTCCCGGTCCTGCCGGTCGCGATGGTCGGCACCGACAAGGCCCAGCCGGCCGGTCAGGTGCTGCCTCGGATCACGCCGATCACGGTGCGCATCGGCGCCCCGCTCGACTTCTCGCGCTACGAGGGGATGGAGGAGGACCGGTTCGTCCTTCGCTCGATCACCGACGAGATCATGTATGAACTGATGCTCCTGTCCGGTCAGGACTATGTCGACATCTATGCCAGCGCCGCCAAGAAGCGATTGGCTGCCGCGCGTGCCAAGCCCCGGGGGGAGCGGGCCGAGCCCCGGGAGCGACCGGAGGTGACCACCCTGCCGTCCGCCGAGGTCGTCGAGGTCATCGAGCCGGTCGAGATTCCGGCCCCGGTGGTGGACGACGCGCCGGCCGAGGACGCGCCCCCCATGCCCAAGGCGAGCTGAGTGCGGGCCGAGCCCGTCGTCGTCTCGGCGATGACCCGCGGGCTGGCCATCTTCCGGCCCCTTGCGCTCGGCTACGCCGGGCTCATGGCCTGGCTGCACCGCGACGAGATGACCCACCCCTGGGCCGCGATCGTGACGTATGCCGTGCTGGCCGCCTGGACGCTGGCCGCCGCCCTCGAGCGCCGGGTCACCGGCCGCACCGTCGCCGTCGACCTGGGTCTGGCCGTCGTCGGCGTCCTCGCGACGAATGTCGCCTATCCGCGGGACGTCGTGGTGGGCGGGGTGATGACGCTGCCGAGCATCTGGTCGGCGTCCGGCGTCGTCGCCGCGGCGATCCGCGGCGGCGAGCGCTGGGGCCTGGCCGCGGCGCTGGCCATCGCGGTCGCCGACGTCGTCGGCGTCGTCGAGGTCAACGCGGGCACGGTGCACAACATCGTCCTCCTCGTCCTGACCGGAGGCCTGATCGGCCTGTCCGCCCGGCTCGCCCGGGACAGCCAGCGCTTCCTCGAGGCGTCGGTGCGCGCGGAGGAGGCCTATGCCGAGCGGGAGCGGCTCTCGCGCGCCGTCCACGACGGGGTTCTCCAGACGTTGAGCTATGTCAACCGGCGGGCCCGCGAACTCGGCCCCGACGGGGTGGATCTCGCCGACCTCGCCCGCGAGCAGGAGCGGTCGTTGCGGGCGCTGGTGACGGTGGGGCGCGGCATACGGACCGGGCCGGTGAGTGAGGACCTGACCGCACGGTTGCGGGCGCTGCAGTCCGACCGGGTCGAGGTGGCGATGCCGGCCGAACCGGTGACGCTGCCCGCCGACCGGTGCGCCGAAGTCGTCGCCGCCGTGCGGGCCGCCCTCGACAATGTCGAGCGGCACGCCGGCGCGGGCGCCCGGGCCTGGGTGTTGCTCGACGATCTCGGCGACGAGGTCGAGGTGACGATCCGCGACAACGGCACCGGTCTCGCCCCCGGTCGGCTCCCCGACGCCGAGGCCGAGGGCCGGCTCGGCGTCGCGACGTCCATTCGCGGTCGGCTGGAGGACCTCGGCGGCGGGGCGAGCTGGATCTCCGCTCCGGGTCGGGGCACCACGGTCTGTCTGCGGGCCCCCAAGGAGGCGCCGGCCCGGGCCGGCGGGAAGGACGTCCGATGACCCCGGCGCTGCGCGTCCTCGTCGCCGACGATCATCCGCTGTGGCGGGACGCCCTCGCCGAGGATCTCTCCCGCGCCGGGATGGACGTCGTCGGGACCGCTCCCGACGGCCCGTCGGCCGTGCGCCGCACCCGCGCCACCCGGCCGGATGTGCTCCTCCTCGACCTCAATCTGCCCGGGATGCACGGTGCCCAGGTGTGCGCGGAGATCGCCGGGCTGGTGACCCGTGTGCTCATCCTGTCGGCGAGCGGCGAGGAGAAGGACGTCCTGGCCGCGATGAAGGCGGGCGCGTCCGGGTATCTCGTCAAGTCGGCGACCCGGGAGGAGATCCTCGCCGCCGTGCGGGCGACCGCGGAGGGTCGCGCGACCTTCACCCCCGGGCTCGCCGGGCTCGTGCTCGGGGAGTTCCGCAAGCTCGCCAAGGAGCCGCCGAAGGACCCGGGCCGTCCCGTGCCGGAGCTGACCGACCGGGAGGTCGAGGTCCTCCGAATGGTGGCGATGGGCCTGTCCAGCAAGGAGATCGCCGACCAGCTGGTCATCTCCCACCGGACCGTCCAGAACCACGTCCAGAACACCCTCGGCAAGCTCCAGCTGCACAACCGGGTCGAGCTGACCCGGTTCGCCATCGAGCGCGGCCTGGGCGACCACTCGTGAGCCGGCCGGCTCGCGGCCACGGACAACCCCGGTGCCGTATGCCGAGCCCGCCTATCCTTGTCGGGTGACCACGACCGCGACCCCGATGAGCCAGTTGCTGGATGGGCCCGCGCGCCCGGCCGGGCAGCAGCCGTCGTGGCCCGACGCCGACGCCCTGAAGCGCGCCGGTGACACGCTCGCCTCCTTCCCCCCGCTCGTCTTCGCGGGGGAGTGCGACGTCCTGCGCGACCGGATGGCGGCGGCGTCGGCGGGGAAGGCGTTCGTCCTCCAGGCCGGCGACTGCGCCGAGACCTTCGCCGCGGCGACCGCCGACAACATCCGCGACCGGGTCAAGACGATCCTCCAGATGTCCGCCGTGCTCACCTACGGCGCCTCCGTCCCGATCGTCAAGGTCGGCCGGATGGCCGGGCAGTACGCCAAGCCGCGCAGCAGCGACAGCGAGACCCGCGAGGGCGTGACGCTCCCGGCCTTCCGCGGGGACATGGTCAACGACTTCGAGTTCACCGCCGACGCGCGCGAACCCGACCCGCAGCGGATGGTCCGGGCCTACCACGCGTCGACGGCGACCCTCAACCTCGTCCGGGCGTTCACCACGGGCGGATTCGCCGACCTGCGGCACGTCCACGACTGGAACCGCGGCTTCGTCCGGTCGCCGGCCAATGCGGCATACGAGAAGCTGGCCCGCGACATCGACAAGGCGATGCGGTTCATGATCGCCTGCGGCGCCGACTTCGAGAAGATGAAGACGACCGAGTTCTTCGCGGCGCACGAGGCGCTCATCCTCGACTACGAGCGGCCGTTGACCCGGATCGACTCGCGCACCGGGCGGCTCTATGACACCTCCGGGCATTTCGTCTGGGTCGGGGAGCGGACCCGCGACCTCGACGGGGCGCACGTCGACTTCATCGCGCGGGTCCACAACCCGGTCGGGGTCAAGTTGTCGACGCGGACGACGGCGGACTACGTCGAGAAAGTCATGGACCTCGTTGACCCCGACCGCACTCCGGGCCGGCTGACCTTCATCACCCGGATGGGCGCGCGGCAGGTCCGCGACGCCCTCCCGCCGATCATCGAGGCGGCGAATGCCGCCGGCGCCGCCGTGACGTGGATCTGCGATCCGATGCACGGCAACACCTACGAGTCCGCCTCCGGCTACAAGACCCGCGACTTCGACGACATCGTCGAGGAGGTGCACGGGTTCTTCGACGTCCACCGCGCGCTCGGGACGGTGCCCGGCGGGATCCACGTCGAACTGACCGGCAACGACGTCACCGAGTGCGTCGGCGGGGCCGAGAAGATCCTCGACGCCGACCTGACCAAGCGTTACGAGAGCGTCTGCGACCCGCGCCTGAACCACCGCCAGGGCCTCGAGCTCGCCTTCCTCGTCGCCGAGATGCTCGGCGACGACTGATCCGTATGCCGAGCACTCCGATCCGCGTCGACGTGCTGTCCGACACCCTCACCCGGCCCGACCCCGGTATGCGGCGGGCGATGGCCGACGCCGAGGTCGGCGACGACGTCTTCGGCGAGGACCCGACCGTCCGCGCCCTGGAGGAGGAGGTCGCCGCGCTGCTCGGCCACGAGGCCGGCCTGTTCAGCCCCACCGGCTCGCTGGCCAATCAGCTCGGGCTGCGCCTGCACACCGGCCCCGGGCGGGAGGTGATCGCCGACTCGCTCGCCCACATCCTGCGCGCCGAACTCGGTGCGGCGGCCACCTTCTCCGGGATCACGTCGCGGACGTGGACCTCCATCGCGGGCCGCGCCGAGCCGTCGGTCGTCCTCGGCCTGATGCTCCCGGGCGCCGACGCCTACCAGGTGAGCACCGCGCTGATCGCGCTGGAGAACACCCACAACTTCGCCGGCGGCACGATCCAGCCGTATGCCGCACTGGAGGCCATCCGGGCCGGCTCCCGTCCGCTCGGGGTCGCCATGCACCTCGACGGCGCCCGCCTGTGGAACGCGCACGTCGCGACGGGGGTTGGGCTGGCGGCATACGGGGGGTTGTTCGACACCGTCAGCGTGTGCCTGAGCAAGGGGCTCGGCGCGCCGGTCGGGTCGGTCCTGGTCGGCTCGGCCGCGGCGATGGCCGAGGCGCGCGTATGGCGCAAGCGCTATGGCGCGGGCATGCGCCAGGTCGGCATCCTCGCCGCGGCGGGGCGGTATGCGTTGGCGCACAACGTGACCCGGCTGGCCGACGACCACGCCCGGGCGCGGCGGTTCGCCGAGGCGGTCGCCGAGGTCGCGCCGGCGTTGGTCGACCTCGCCGACGTCGAGACCAATATCGTCATGCTCGACGTGGCCGCCCTCGGCCGACCGGCGACCGAGGTGGTCGCCGCCTTCGCCGCCGAGGGCGTGCGCTGCTATGCGATGTCGCCGACCAGGGTCCGCCTGGTCTGGCACCTCGACGTCGACGACGCCGGCACCGACGTCGCGATCGCCGCCGCCCGCGCCGTCCTCGCCTGACGGCGCCGGATCAGAGCTGCGGCACCCCGGCCAGCGCAGTGGCGAGCGCATCCTCGGCCAGCGCCTCGTCGGTCAGCGTCCCGGCGAAGTAGCTCTGGTAGGCGCCGAGTTCGAGCAGCCCGTGACCGGACAGGCCGATGACGATGACCTTCGCCTCGCCGCTCTCCGTGCAGGCCAGCGCCTCCCGGCGAGCCTGGGCGATCGCGTGCGAGGACTCCGGCGCCGGGACGACGCCCTCGGTGCGGGCGAACTCGACCGCGGCCTCGAAGCATTCGCCCTGGTGGAGCGCGGCGGCCTCGATCATGCCCTCATGCACCAGGTGCGAGACCAGGGGCGCCATCCCGTGATAGCGCAACCCGCCGGCGTGGATCGCCGAGGGGACGAAGTCGTGGCCGAGGGTGTACATCTTCATCAACGGCGTCAGGCCGGCGGTGTCGCCGAAGTCATAGCGGTACTCGCCGCGGGTCAGCGTCGGGCACGCGGCCGGCTCGACCGCGATCAGCCGCGGGTTCTGCCGCCCGGCCAGCTTCTCGCGCACGAACGGGAAGGTGAGCCCGGCGAGGTTCGACCCACCGCCCGCGCAGCCGACGACGATGTCGGCCCCGGACTCCCCGGCCTTGGCGAGTTGGAGCAGGGTCTCCTGGCCGATGATCGTCTGGTGCAGCAGGACGTGGTTGAGCACCGATCCGAGGGCGTACTTCACGTCGTCCTGCTGCGCGGCCATCTCGACCGCCTCGGAGATCGCGATGCCGAGGCTGCCCGGGTGCCCCTCGGGGAAGGCCCGCCCCGACTGCGTGTCGTGCGTCGGCGAGCGGAAGACGGTCGCCCCGAAGGTCTCCATCAGCGTGCGGCGCGCCGGCTTGGTGTCGTAGGACGCCCCCACCTGCCACACCTGACACTCCAGCCCGAACAGCGAGCAGGCGAACGCCAGCGCGGTGCCCCACTGCCCGGCGCCGGTCTCGGTCGTCAACCGCGAGACGCCATTGCTCGCGTTGTAATAGACCTGCGGCACAGACGTATTGGTCTTGTGCGAGCCGGCGGGGGAGACGCCCTCGTACTTGTAGTAGATCCGCGCCGGCGTGCCGAGCTTGCGCTCGAGGCGCCGGGCCCGCACCAGCGGCGACGGCCGCCACTGGCGGTAGACCTCGCGGACCGGCTCCGGGATCTCGACATAGCGCTCGGCGGTGACCTCCTGGGCGATCAACTCCGGCGGGAACAGCGCGGCCAGGTCGTCCGGCCCGACCGGCTCGTGCGTGCCCGGGTGCAGCGGCGGCGGGGGCGGCGTGGGCAGGTCGGCGACGACGTTGTACCAGTGCGTCGGCATCTCGGAGTCGTCGAGCAGGAACTTGACGGCGTCGTCGGACACGGGATCTCCTCGGTGAGCAGGGCGGGGCGTATGCCGCGCGCCCACCCTAACGACGTCAGGGCGCCTCGTGGTGGAGGGCCTCGGCAGATGGGACGTCCTCGCGGCGTCCGGCGAGTTCGCAGACATACATCGCGACGAGGACCAGCGCCCCGCCGACGAGCATGCGGGAGGTCAGCGACTCGCCGCCGAAGAGGACGGCGAACAGCGCGGCGAACACCGGTTCCGTCGTCATGACGATCGCCGCCCGGGTCGCGGTGAGATGGGCCTGCGCCCAGGTCTGCGCCCACAGGGCGAACGCGCCCGCGACGAGCGCCATGTAGAGCAGCGATCCCCACTGGCCAGGCGTGGCCGGCAGGGTGATCCCGCCCGGCAGGGCGACGCCGAGGACCACGGCGGCGATCACCCACGCCTGGACCACCGCCATCCCCGTGGCCTCCCCGGGCGTCGACCACCGGCCGAGACCGAGGATGTGCACGGCATACAGGAGCGCGGCGGCGAGGGTCAGCCCCTCACCCAACCCGACCGAGAACCCCCGGAGGGACAGGACCGCGAGGCCCACGGTCGCCAGCGCGACGGCGACCCAGGTCGCGCCGGACACCCGGTCGCGCAGGACGGCGGCGGCCAGCAGGGGGGTGAGCACGACATAGGCGCCCGTGACGAATCCCGACACCGACGCCGAGGTGTGTTCGAGCCCGATGGTCTGGAGCAACTGGGCGCTGCCATAGACGGCGCCGAGGATGGCGGCATACCGCAGCCGTCGCCGCGGGAGCGCACGGACCTGCCGGTGGAAGACCAGGCTCATCGCCGTCGCGGCGACCGTGAAGCGCAGGACGAGGAAGTCCGCCGACGGGATCGTCGTGACGAGGTCGCGGATGAGGAAGAAGGTCGATCCCCAGGCGGCGGTGACCGCGAGCAGGAGCAGGGTCGCGATCGTCTCCGCCCGCCGGGGCGCGGACGGATCCACTCAGACCACGGTGATCTCGACGACGCTGCCCTTCGGCGCCTTCTGTCCGCCCGCCGGGGTCTGTCCGGTGACCTTGTCCAGCGGCGCCCCGAGGATGAGGTTCGCCTTGACCTTGAAGCCGAGGCCTTCGAGGATGGCCGTCGCCTGGGCCTGGCTCTTCATGTAGACGTCGGGGACGTCGACCATCTCCGGGCCCTTGGACACGTGCACGGTGATCGTGCCGTCGCGTTGGAGGGTGCCGGTGGACGGCTCCTGCTCGGCGATCTGGCCCTGAGGGACGTCGGTGGAGTAGACGTCGTCACTCTGCTGCAGTTTGAGACCCAGCCCGTCGAGGATGGTCGTCGCCTCGTCGATGGTCTTGCCGGTGAGATCGGGGACGTCGATCGGTCTCGGGCCGAGGCTGAGGACGACGGCGACCGCCTGCCCGCGCTTCATCGGGGTGCCCTCGGGCGGGTTGCTGGAGATGACGTCGCCCTGCGGGATCGACTCGTCGTAGTCCTGGCCGACGGTGCCGAGGACGAGCCGGACCTTCTCGAGGGCGGTCTTGGCCTGGGATTGGGTCTTGCCGGCGAGGGCCGGGACGTCGTAGCGCTCCAGGCCCTTGGACACCTGAAGAGTGACGGTGTCGCCGCGGTGGGCGGTCGCGCCGGCCGCGGGGTCGGAGTCGATGACGGTCCCCTTGGCGACCGTCTCGCTGAACACGGGGGTGACGTGCGCGTCGAGGTGCGCCTTGTCGAGGGCACTGATCGCGGCGTCCTGGCTGAGTTTCGCGACCGGGGGAACGGTGGTCGTCGCGCCCGGCCCGAGGAGGAACCACCACGCCGCGGCGCCGCCGGCGAAGGCGAGGAGCATGGTCGCGATGACGACGAACAGGCCCCGGCGGCTGCGCCTGGGCGGTGCCGGCGGTGCCGTATGCCGATCCCGGCCTCCCGGGGTCGTCTCCCGAGCCGCTGCGGGGGACCCGGGCGGGCCGCCGGAGGGAGGCACGGCCGCGGTCGTCGCCGGGGTGGGCCGGGGGGCCGCGCCGACGTCGAGGACGGCGGTGTCGGAGCGCGCCGACGAGGCCGGGGAGCCGCTGGGCAGGGGGACGGTCGCGCCGGCGAGGGCGGCCGCGGCGGCGGGGCCGGTCGGCATACGGCCGTCGAGGGAGGCATCGGACAGGCGGCCGCGGACGTGCCGCAGCTCGTTGCGGAACTCGGTCGCGTCCGCAGGCCGTTCCTGCGGGTCCTTCGCCGTCGCGTGCGCGACGAGCGTGTCGAGCGACGGCGGGACATCGGGGAGCATCTCCGAGAGGCGGGGCACGCCGCGGTGGAGGTGCTGGAAGAGGACGTTGGGGATCGAGTCGCCGGTGAACGCCTTCTGGCCGGTGAGCATCTCCCAGAGGACGAGGCCGGCGGAATAGACGTCGGAGCGCTTGGTGACCTCGTTGTGCTCGATCTGTTCGGGGGAGATGTAGGAGAGGGTGCCCATGACCTCCGTCGTCGCCGAGGTCGCGGTCTCGCTGGTGACCGCCCGGGCCAGGCCGAAGTCGGCGACCTTGACCAGGCCGTCGTCGCGGACGATGACGTTCTCGGGCTTGATGTCGCGGTGCATGAGGCCGGCCTCGTGGGCCGCGGACAGGGCGTCGAGGACCGGGTCCATGATGTCGAGCGCGGCCCGGGGGGTCAGGGCGCCCTCGGAGGCGAGGACCTCGCGGAGGGTGCGGCCGGGGACGTACTCCATCGCGAGGAAGACCATCCCCTGGTCCTCGCCCTGGTCGAAGACGGCGACGACATTGGGGTGGGAGAGGCGGGCCGCGGAGCGGGCCTCGCGGCGGAAGCGGTTGACGAAGGTGTCGTCGCCGGCGAGGTGGGCGCGCATGACCTTCAGCGCGACCTCGCGGTCGAGACGGGTGTCGAGGCCGCGGTAGACGCTGGCCATTCCGCCGCGGGCGATCCGCTCCTCGACGCGGTAGCGGCCGTCGAGGAGGGTGCCGATCAGGGGATCGGTGGGGTCGACGGTCACCCGGTGGATTCTACGGGGCGGGCCTGTGGCGACCGTCCAGCGACACGGTGGGCGGCGCGGTGGGGCGGGGGGTGGGCTCAGACGCGGGTCATGAAGTAGGTGACATTGGCGACGTACTGGCGGGTGTCGGCATACATCCCGCGCTCGCGGACGGAGGACAGGCCCTGGTAGTAGGCGGCGATCGCCTCGTCCCGGCTCGAGGCCAGAGCGGTGAGCTGCTTGAGGATGACGACGCCGGCGGTGACATTGTCGCGGGCGTCATAGAGGTTGAGGGTGCGGCCGATGAGGCTGCCGGCCCACTCGCCGGAGCCGGGCATGACCTGCATGGCCCCGAGGGCCCCGACGCTCGAGGTGACGCCCTGCTGCCAGCCGGACTCCTGCCAGCCGATGGCGAGGGCGAGGTGGGGGTCGACGCCATACGCGCTGGCGGTCGAGGAGATGAGGTCGCGAATCTCACTGCGGCTCGGCATGGTGTCGGCCCACGCGGCGGCACCGGAGGAGGCGCCGGAGGACGTGCTCCCGGAGGTGCCCGCGTCGCCGCGGTCGGTGCGGCTCGGGATGGTCAGGGTCTGGCCGACCTGGAGATAGGCGTACGGCGAGATCCCGCTCGCTTTGGCGATGGCCGCGACCGTCGAGCCGGATGCGGCGGCGATGTCGCTGAGGGTGTCGCCGGCCTGGACGGTGTAGCTGCCGGTCGTCGAGGCGGGGCGCTTCGGCGTGCTCGTGGAGGACCCGGACAGGCGCAGCGACTGGCCCGGATAGATGAAGGCGTCCGTGGTGAGGCCGTTGGCCGCGGCGAGTGCCGCGACGGTCGTGCCGTTGGCGGTGGCGATCCCGCTGAGGGTGTCGCCCGCCCGAACGGTGTAGCTGCCGCTCGTGCTCGTCGACGACCCGCCCGAGGACGACCCCGCTGCGGACGTGCCGCCGGGGATCGTCAGCGACTGGCCGGGGAGGATCAGGCTCGCGTCCGACAGGCCGTTCGCCGCGGCGATCGCGTCGACGGTCGTGCCATAGCGCTGCGCGAGATCGAAGACGGTCTCCCCCGCCTGGACCGTATGCCGCGTGCTGTCGCTCGCGTACACAGCGGCCGTCAGGTCCGTCGTCGGGAGTGCGGCGGGCAGGGCGAACAGAAGCACGGGGGACATGCGGCGGGGACCTTTCGCGGGGCGCGGGGGACGTCTGCGGCGAGCGGGGGCGTTGGTGTGGCCCGACAATAACCCACGGTGTGTCAGGGTGTCGTCCGTGGATGACGTGACTGACGTGGTACAAGCGTGGCTCACCGTTCCCGATGTCGCCGAGCGGCTCGGACGGTCCGTCACCGAAGTGCGGCGGATGCTCGAGGACCGCGAACTGATCGCCGTCCGGCGCGGTGAGCGGAACGTACTCTCCATCCCGGCCGACTTCCTCGCGGCGGACGGCCCGGTGCCGGCCCTCAAGGGGACCTTCACCGTTCTCGCCGACGGGGGCTTCGCCGACGCCGAGATCATCGAGTGGCTGTTCGCGCCGGACTCCTCGTGGCCCGGCGGCGCGAGCGCCATGGCCGCCATCCGGGCGGGGTTCAAGACCGAGGTGCGCCGGCGGGCGATGGAGGAGGCGTTCTGACCGCGCGCTGACCGCGCGCTCCCGGGCGCGCCGACCGCCGCTGTGACCTCCGTCGTCCTGTCCGCTTGCGGCGAGGGGGCGGCGGGTCAGGCGGACCGGGCGGTGCTCAGGTCGACCAGGTCGTCGAGCGCGCCGGCCGCGGCCGGATCGATCGCCGCCCCCGCCAGGGCCGCGCGCGCCCGGGCCGCCCGGGCAGCGATGTCCGACTCGACCGCGGCCACCGCCCCGGACGCGACGATCAGCTCCCGGAGGCGGGTGACGCTCGCGTCGTCGAGGTCGGGGCGCCCGAGGTGGGTCTCGGCATACGCCCGGTCGGTGGGGGCGAGCCCGGCGAGGGTGTGCGCGAGCAGCACCGTCCGCTTTCCCTCCCGCAGGTCGTCACCGGCCGGCTTGCCCGTCACGGCCGGATCCCCGAACACCCCGAGGACGTCGTCGCGCAGTTGGAACGCGATCCCCAGGTCGAGTCCGTATGCCGCGAGCGCCCCCCGCGACGCCGCGTCCACCCCGCCCGCGTCGGCGCCGATGAGGAGGGGGTGCTGGATGGAGTACTTCGCCGACTTGTAGGTCATCATCCGTTCCGCACCGGCCACCCGTTGCCCGGCGTCGAGCACCGACCACGGCCGGACCGACTCGACGACGTCGAGATACTGCCCGGCCATCAGCTGGGCCCGCATGAGGTCGAAGCACCCGCGGGCCCGGGCGAGCCGGTCGGCGGGGAGGCCGGATTCGTCATACGCCTGGTCGGCCCAGCCGAGGCAGAGGTTGCCCGCGAGGATCGCGCCGGCCACCCCGAACCGGGCCGGGTCCCCCTCCCACCCGCGCGCGCGGTGCCGCGCCTCGAGCGCTCGGTGGGCGGTCGGGGCGCCGCGACGGGTGTCGCTGCCGTCGATGACGTCGTCATGGAGGAGGGCGGCTGTCTGGACGAACTCCATCGCGCAGGCGAGGGCGATCGCGGCGGGGGTGTGCGGCATACGGCCCGCGCGGTAGCCCACGTAGAGGAAGGTCGGGCGCAGCCGCTTCCCGCCGCGCAGGAGCGCGCCGATGACGTCGAGGAGGTCGGCCGCCTCGGGATGCAGCGGCGCGAGGTCGGCGGCGCCGCGGGTGAGCTGGGCCTCGATCGCCGCGTCGATCTGCGGGCGCAGGGCGGGCAGGTCGATCGACTCGGTCACCGGGCGCCTCTCGTGCAGGGTCGGGCGCGATCCGCCCTCCCGCTCACTGTATGACGTGTGTCGGCGGTGGACGGCGGCGCGGGTTACCGTGAGCGCCATGTCCATTCCCGCCGACCTCCGGCAGCACCGGCCGACGGTGAGTTTCGAGTTCTTCCCGCCCGCCTCGCCCGCGGGTGCCGAGACGCTGTGGACGGCCATCCGGCGGCTGGAGGGCGTCCGGCCCGACTTCGTCTCGGTGACCTATGGCGCCGGGGGCACCACCCAGGAACGGACGATCGCCGTCACCGAGCGGATCGCCCACGAGACGACGCTGACGCCGCTGGCCCACCTCACCTGCGTCGGCGCGTCGGTCGCCCAGCTCCGCACGGTGATCGGGCAGTATGCCGCGGCCGGCGTCCGCAACATCCTCGCCCTCCGCGGCGACCCCCCGCGCGGCGGCGACGGGACCTGGGTCGCCCACCCCGAGGGGCTGACGCATGCGGAGGACCTCGTCGCGCTGATCAAGCGGGTCGGGGAGTTCACCGTGGGGGTCGCGGCCTTCCCCGATGTCCACCCCGAGTCGCCCGACTTCGACCACGACGTCGAGGTCCTCGTCCGCAAGGCCGACGCCGGGGCCGAGTTCGCGGTGACCCAGATGGTCTTCGACGCGACGACCTACCTGCGGCTGCGCGACGCCGTCGCCGCCCGCCGCGACCTGCCGATCACGCCGGGCCTGATGCCGGTGACCAATGTCCGGCAGATCGCCCGGATGAGCGAGTTGATGGGGACCCCGCTCCCGGACGCCGTCGTGGCACGCCTGTCGGCCGTCGAGGATTCCCCCGACGCCGTCCGGGCCGTCGGCGTCGAGATCGCCACCGAACTCGCCCAGGCGATGCTCGCCGAGGGCGCCCCCGGCCTGCACTTCATCACGATGAACCATTCGACCGCGACGCTGGAGGTCTTCGAGAACCTCGGCCTCTCCGCCGTCCGCTGATCTCCCCGGGACCGCGTGACGGGTTCTTGACAGTCACTATTCACACAGTGAATAGTGGGCGACATGAGCACGGGTCACGTCCTGCTCGGGCTGCTCAGCAGGGGAGAGCAGCACGGCTACGACCTCAAGAGGGCCTATGACGCCCTCTTCCCCGCCGCTCGCCCGATGGCCTTCGGTCAGGTGTATGCCGCGCTCGACCGCCTCGTGCAACGCGGGCGGATCGAGCCGGCGGCCGTGGAACGAGACCAGGGGCCCGAGCGGGTCCGCTACCGGCTGACCGCGGCCGGCCGCACCGAACTGGAGGCCTGGATGAGCACCGCCGACGACCCGCCGGGCGAGGTGGCCAACCCGCTCGCCGTCAAACTCAACGTCGCTCTGGTCGCCGGGGGGGCGGACGAGGCGCGCCACTTCCTGCGCAGCCAGCGCGCCGCCCACGTCGCCCGCATGCGCGCCCACACCCAGGCGAAACGCACACCCGGTCGCAGCCTCACCGAGGTGCTCGCCGCCGACTATGCCCTCAGTCACCTGGACGCCGACGTCCGGTGGATCGACGACGCCCTGGCCCGCCTCTCCGACATCGAAGCCGAGGTCACCGCATGAACGCCCCCCGAGCCTCCCTCACCGCCCGTGGACTGCGGCATGCCTACGGCACCCGCCCAGCCCTCGACGGCATCGACCTCGACATCGCGCCCGGCGACTTCGTCGTCATCACCGGCGCCTCGGGGTCGGGCAAGTCGACGCTCCTGCACGCCCTCGCGGGCGTCCTCGTCCCGGACGACGGGAGCGTCCACCTCGGTCAGACGGCGGTGTCCGGAGCCGGCGAGAGCGACCGGGCGGGGCTGCGGCGCAGCCGCTTCGGCATCCTCTTCCAGTTCGGCCAGTTGGTCGACGAGCTCACCGGCGCCGAGAACACCGCGCTCCCGCTCCTGCTCGGCGGAGCGAAGCGGCGCGCCGCCGAGACCGCCGCCGTGGCCTGGCTCGACCGGCTCGGGGTCGGCGACGTGGCGGGCCAGCGACCCGGCGAGATGTCCGGCGGTCAGGCCCAGCGGGTCGCGCTCGCCCGCGCGCTCGTGACCGAGCCGGAGATCCTCTTCGCCGACGAACCCACCGGGGCCCTCGACTCCCTGGCCGCCGAACGGGTCCTCGATCTCCTCACCGATGTCAACGTGGCGGGCACGACGCTCGTCCTGGTGACTCACGAGCCGCGCGTGGCGGCATACGGCCGGACGGAGATCCACCTGCGGGACGGGCGGATCGACACCCTGGCCTCGTATGGCGATGGCGACGTCATCGCGGCGGCCCTGCGATGAGCCGGCTCGGCTGGGGCGGGGCCCTCTGGCTCGCGGGGCGGGTCCGAGCCGCGGACCGGCTCCGCTGGGTGGCGACGGTGGTGGCATCGGCGCTGGTCGGCATCCTGGCCATGGCGTTGCTCGTCTGCGCGATCACCCCGTGGCAGAGCGCACGCCTGTGGGGTCCGGGCCGGGGGTGGAGCGGGATCTATGTGTGGGACTTCCTCGGGCGGACCGGCACCATGCCCGGCGGGCTCGTCGCCGTCGTGTGCCTGGCCGTGCCGGTGGGCATCCTCCTGGGCCAGGCCGCTCGGATCGGTATGCCGGTCCGCGCCCGGCGGCTGACCGCGCTCCGGTCCGCGGGGGCCTCGGCTCGTGACCTGCGCCGGGTCGGTGCCGCGGAGACGGCGCTGGCGTCGTTCGCCGGCGGCGTCCTCGGGGTGGCCGGCTTCGCCGTCTTCTGGCGTATGGCGCCCGCCCACCTGCGCGCTGCCCCGCCCGTGTTCATCGACCTGGCCGCCGGCGACAGCCCGGGGACGGTCGCGAGCATCCCCATCCTGCCGTCGTACCCGCTGCCGTGGTGGACCTTTCCCTCGGCGGTCGCGATGACGGTGGTCGTCGGCCTCGTGGTCGGGTCGGCGGCCCGTCGCGAGCACCCGTCGGGACCGATGCGGCGCTGGTCGGCCCTCGCCGGGCTCGTCGCGCTCGTCGCCGCGCCGGCGGTCCTGTGGGCGGGCGTTGTCCTCGCCGCTCGCCAGGGCTCCGATTCCCAGGGGACGGTGCTCGCCTCGGTGGCCGCCGTCGTGCTCGGCGTCGTCGGGTTCGTGAACGTGGTCCCGGGCGTGGCCCGGGCGCTCGGGCGGATGATGGCCGCCGGCACCGACTCACCGGTCCTGCTTCTCGCCGGGCGGCGGATGCAGCGCGATCCCCGAGCGACCTCGCGGCCGGTGACCGCGCTGGCGTTCGTCGTCGTGCTCGGGGCGGTCTACCTGATCTTCTGGCCGCTGCTCGAGCGGGACACGCCCGCGCAGGCGCTCGGTCTGTTCCGGTCCGTCGCGGGCTTCCTCGTCGCCCTGATGATCGTCGGCGGGGTGCTGGCCGTCGTCTCGTTGACCTTCGCGGCCATCGAGTCCGTGATGTGGCGGCGCCGGTCGCTGGCCCGTCAGGCCGCCGCGGGCGTGCCGCTGCGGACGCTGCGGCTCGGGCTCGTCGTGGAGTCGGCTCTCCCCGCCGCCGTCATCGTGGCCATCGTGTCGCCGACCGTGACGGTCGCCGGTGTGCTCCTGGCCACCGACGGCCTCCCCTTCCCCTGGTCGGGGCTGCTCATCCTCATCGGTGCGCCGATCGTCGCGGTCCTCCTCGCCTCCGCCCTCGCCGCCCGGGCCATCGGTCCGGCGACCGACCTGCGGGAACTGCGGGTGGGGTGAGCGGGCGGCATACCGTGAGGTCGGGAACGTCGACGGCAGGTGGGCGGCCCCGGGCGAGGACCCGCGGGACGCGATCCCGGCCGGGCGGGGCGAGAAGGCCGTCCTCGAGGAGTATCTCGACCGCTACCGGATGACCATCGAGTTGACGTGCTCGGGCCTGCTGCGCGAGTGCCTCGACGGCCGGACCGGCCAATGGACGTCGAGTGCCGCGCCGATGTCGGCGAGCGCTCAGGCGACGACGGCGGAGGGTGCGCCGCCGGTCATGGCCAGCAACTCGGCATACGTCGTGCGGAAGACCGCGTGGGAGTGGCCGGCGGCGGCCCAGACCTCGTCGAAGGCGGCGAGGTCGGTGTCGACGACGGTGCGCAACGGGCGCGGGTGGCCGACCGGCGCGACACCGCCGATCGCCATGCCGGTCTGGCTGCGGACGAAGTCGGGATCGGCGCGTTCGAGCGCCGTGAGCCCGAGGACCCCGGCGACGTATGCCGTGTCCACCCGGTGCCCGCCACTCGCCATCACCAGAATCGGGACCGCGGCACCGCCGGCCTCGATCCCCTTGAACACCAACGAGTTCGCGATCTCGGCCGGGGTGATGCCGAGGGCGTCCGCGGCGGCCTGGGCGGTGCGAACGGCGTCGGGGAGGAAGCGCACCTCGGGTGCGACGCCGCGCTCGGCGAGAGCGGCGAGGACGGCGGAGACTCCGGGGTGGGTCGAGAGGTCGGACGCCATGGACGCGACCCTAACCCGCCCGATCGTCATCCCGGAGCCGATATCGATGAGCGAGAATGCGGGCCCGGCCGCGATATCGCTCACCGATCCGGCGGGCGGCTGGGATCAGAGCCCGATAGCGACGCCGGCACCGATGCCCACGAGGCTCAGGCTGCTGACGGCGGCGAGGATGGCGCGCGGGCGCGGCCGGCTGAGCAGCGAGCGACCACGTTCGGCGAGGGCGATGAAGACGACATACCAGAGGGTCGTGACCGTGGCCCAGAGGAGGCCGAGGGCGGCCATCGCCCAGAACTTCGGCGCCTCCGCTGGCACGAACTGAGGGAGCAGGGCGACCGCGAAGACGCCGGCCTTGGGGTTGGCCAGGTTGACGGCCAGCCCGGTGATGAAGTCCGCCCAACGCGAGTCCGCCCGACGCGAGTCCACCTGCGCCGGAATGGATTCGACGTGCGCGGTGGCTCGACGCAGGCCGAGCAGACCCCGTATGCCGAGCCACACGAGCGCGACACCGCCGGCCGTCCGCAGGCTCGCGTAGGCGGCCGGATTGGCGAGCAGGATCGCCGAGAGGCCGGCCGCGGCGCCGAGGCTCCAGATCAGCAGGCCGGCCGCCGTGCCGAGATTGCTCATCATGGCGGCACCTCGGCCGCGGACGAGGACCTGGCGCAGCATGATCGCCTGGCCGACGCCCGGGAGCATGGCGAGAATCCACGTGGTCGTGACGAAGGCGACGAGGTTCATGCGCCAAGCGTGCTCGTGGCGGGAGCTTAAGGAGAAGGTTGATTCCCTCGTTCTATCTTAAGGATCATGAAGGCTGATGAGACCGAACACCTGCGGCTGCTCTGGCTCATCCAGGACCACGGGTCGCTCGCCGGCGCGGCCGACATCCTCGGCATCACCGCCCCCGCGGCGACCCAGCGGCTGGCCAAGGCCGAAGCCGTCTGGGGCGCCCGGCTCGTCGACCGCGGCCCCCGCGGCGCCCGACTGACCACGGACGGGGAGGTGCTGGCGGCATACGGGCGGCGCATCGACCGGGAGGCGCGCGAGGCTGTGTCGGCGTTCCGGGTGCGGCGCGAGGGGGCGCGCCGGCGGCTGCGACTCGGGGCCTTCCAACAGGCCGCCCTGCACCTGCTGCCGCCGACGATGACCGCACTGCGACACCGGGTCGACGACGCCGACCTGTCGGTGCTCGACATCCAGAGCGTCGACGCCGTCAGGCTGGTCGCCGAGGGCGATCTCGACCTCGCCCTGATGGCGACCTGGGACAACTCGCCGGTCGCCGATCCGCGCGTGCGGGTGACCCGGCTGATGACCGACCCGATCGTCGTCATCCTTCCCGACGATCACCCGCTCGCCAGGCGCGGCGCGGCGCCGGTGGCGCTGCCGGAACTCGCCGACGAGGCGTGGGTGGTGATCCGGGGCCGGGTGCACGCGCGGGCCCAGTTCGATCGCGCCACCGCCGCAGCGGGGTTCGAGCCCCGGGTGCGATTCGAGAGTGATTCGTATGACGTGGCTCAAGCCCTCGTGGCGACCGGCTACGGCGTCGCGCTCGTCTCGCGGATGACGCTGCGGCACTGGCCCGGCGCGACCTGGCGGCCGCTGATCCGGCCGCGCCTGCGGCAGGCGATCCACATCGTGCGCCCCGTGGACGACACGCGGGCGCCGCTGGCCGCCACCTTCGCCGGCCTGCTGCGCGATGTCGCCCGGGATCTCACGGACCCGAGCGCCGGCCGACACCGATCCGGGCCGATGCCGGGGGGCGAAGCGCGAGGGAGGGGAGGGGGCCGGGAGGAGTGCGCCGGGATGGATGGGCAACGGCATACGGCCCCGGAGTGAGCGCCGCCGGGCCTGGTCAACGCGCGCGAGGCACACCTGATGCCCGTGGAACGCGGCGAGCGGTCAGGCACAGTGAGTCGCGACGGCCAGAGCCGAGCAGATCTCGCGCATCCGGCCGTCACCGAGCCGGCCCAGGCAGCGCACCAGAGCCCGGACGGACAGATCGGCCACGGCGTCGAGTTGCACGACGCACGCTCGGTTGACCGGATCGTCGGCGGCGGTCTGGGCGGTGCGGACGGCATCGGGCAGGATGCGCACCTCGGGGTCGAGGCCCCGCGCGGCGAGGACGACCGCGATCGGTGAGTGAAACTGCGGCTCTGACCGACATATCACTCACCGATGGTGGCGAGGAAGCGGTCGCGTCAGAGACCGAGAACAAGCCGAAGCGCGGCGTCGACGGCTCGCAGCTCGTCCAGGCCCAAGTGGCCCACGCGATCGGCGAGTCGCTGAGGATCAACGGCGCTCGTCTGTTCGGCCAGGACCAGGGTGGGCTCGCCGAGGACATCGACGCGGGGCCGGAAGCTGGCCGGGCGCGCGGACGTTGACGTCGGGGCAACCAGCCAGGTCGACAGCAGATCGAGCGCATCGGACTGGACGACCACCCCGAAGCGCTCGCTGCGCTGCTCGTGCCCACGGGTGCCTCGAGGCGTTCGGAGCCGGTAGACGTCACCACGCACGCAGGTACTCCATGTCGCGGAGGACCTGCGCCGCCTCGGCCCGGTCGAGCGGGTCGTGGGCCAGGCCCTCGACCTCGCGGCGCAGGCGGTCGCGCGCGTGGCGGGCGGCCGCTTGGACGAGCGCATCCCGGACGACCACTGACACCGGAGTCCCGTCGGCGGTCAGCTCCTCGAGGGCCAGCCGCGCATCGTCATCGGGGCGGAAGGTGATCGTGGCGGTCATCCCGTCAGTGTCGCACGTCATGTAAGACGCCGGGGAGGAAGCCCGTCCCTTTCGCGGGATGGGGGAGTCGAAGTGGGCGCTGCAGCGCACGCTTGCGCCTCGCCTATCCGCCGGTGATACCTGCGCAGGCAGGCGGCGCCCAGTGCGGGACGTGGCCCAAGAACGTGCTCGGCACATCGGTCGCGCGCATGTCGCTCCCTGTGAGTCGTCCCCGGTGAATGCGAGCGCTCACGAGCAGCCGGTCGCGAGCGCCAGTGCCGAGCAGACCTCGCGCATCCGGCGTTCGCTCAGCCGGCCCAGGCGGCGAACCAGGGTGCGCACGGGCAGGTCGACGACGGCATCGAGTTGCACCACGCACAGTTTTGGGACCGGATCGTCGCCCGGCTCGAGCGGGACCTCGCTGGCCAGTCCACGGAGCACCGTGCTGCAGGCAGCGACCATGGCACGTCGCCGCCCGACGATGGCGGCATTCGGGATCAGCTGGGCGGGGTCCATTGCGGGTCGCGGCCGGAGAGTCCGACCAGTCGATCGATGGCGGGTGCATCGTCCGGCACGGGCACGCGCGGCCCGAACGGCTTGCCCTCGCCCTGCCCGTCCGGGGTGAGCATCTGCCCGGCGAAGGCGATCGAGCCCTCGACCGCGTCCGGCGCCGGTGCCCAGTCCCGGCCGAGGGCCCGGGCGAGATCCCAGCCGTGCACCTGGTACTCCCACAGCGTCATCCCCAGGGCGAGAGCACCGGGCATGGCGTTGCCGTCGGCCAGCGTGAGCGGCCGCTGGGTGCCGCCCGCCGCCACCCCGGTCGCGATCGCGTCCCCGGCCCGCCGCAGCTGATCGGCACCCGTGCCCTCGACCTCGACGGCCGCCGCATCGGGCGCCTGGCCACCGGGGTCGGTGAAGCCGGCCCCGAACGCCGTGGCCCAGCCGACGACGTGGCCGCGCAGGTCGGCGACGGTGAACTCGGTGCAGGGGGTCGGGTCGCCGAGCCGGTCGTCGGTGAGGCCGTCGAGGAGGTCGGCGAGCTGGTGCAGGACGGTGCGGGTCGCCTCGCCCGCCGCTGGGGAGGTGGTGTCGAAGGTTGTGGAATCGTTCATGTCGTCGACCCTAGACACCCCCACCGACAGCCCGCTTGAACATTCGTGCCAACCTCGGGGGCGGGCTACCGTCCTGCCATGAGTGCGCCCCCGGACCCGAGCGAGGACTCCCGCGCGATCCTCGACCCCACGCACCTGGCCGAGCACGTCACCCTCGAGCGGTTCCCGGCCGCCGACACCCTCGAGGGCCTGGTCGACGGGTACTGGTCGGTGCACTGGGACCTCCCGCCGGGCGCGGCCCATTCCTCCCAGGTCCTCTCCGTCCCGGCCGTCCACGTCAGCGTCGGCGTGGCCCCCCCGCCCGGCCCGAACCCCCCACCCGGCCCGTATGCCGCCAGCCCCCGCGTCGTCGGGGTCACCACCCGCCGGGTCGAGCGCGTGCTCACCGGCCGCGGCTGGAATGTCGCCGCGAAGATGACGACCGGCGGCTTCGGCGCGCTGATCCCGGGAAGCGTCTCGGCCCTGACCGACCGGGAGCTGCCGATGGCGACCATCCTGCCGGTCGACGCCGCGCGGCTCGGGTCGCAGGTGGCCGGCGCCACCAGCGCCCAGGCCCGCGCCGACCGGCTCGCCGAACTACTCGACACCCTCGTGGCGCGGGCCGACCCGGGCCGGGTCCGGACGGCCCGGGAGGTGGCCGCGCTCAGCGACGCGGCCGCCCGCAAACCCGAGCTGACCCGGGTCGGCGACCTCGCGGCATACGCCGGAATGAGCGTGCGCACGGTGCAGCGGCTGTTCGCCGAGTATGCCGGGATCTCCCCGGCGTGGATGCTGCGCCGGCTGCGGCTGATCGAGGCCGCCGAGCGCGTCGCGCGCGGCGAGGACGTGCGCTGGGCGCAGGTGGCGGCCGAGCTCGGGTATGCCGATCAAGCCCACCTGACCCGCGACTTCACCGCCGCCGTCGGGCGGACCCCGAGCGCGTATGCCGCGGCGCAGCGCCGGAGATCAGAGTGATGCTGAGCGCGAGATCTCGCGGCTGCGGACCCGAATTCGGGTCTACCATGGTGATATGCAGGTGACCTCGCTCGCCGACCTGAAGGCCCATCTGTCCGAGTTCGCGGACCGCGTCGAGCACGAGCACGAGCGGGTGACTGTGACCCGCAATGGGCGCGCCTCGTTCGTCGTCCTGAGTCCGGAGGACCTCGAGAGCCTGGAAGAGACGATCTTCTGGCTCTCTCAGCCGGGGATCCGCGACGATCTCGCCGAGGCGGAGGACTCGGAGGCCGCTGGTGGTGGCCTGTCGGAGGCAGAGGTGCGCCATGCGCTGGGCCTGGCCGAGCCGACGTTGTGACTGACGACCCGGTCTGGCAGGTCCTGATCCAGCCGCCGGCCGCACGGGCGCTCACGCGAATCGCCCCGCGCTATCGCGAGGCTCTGGTGGCGTTCGTCGTCGGGGGCCTGGCCGAGAACCCGGAACGGCGTGGTAGGCGTTTGCGCGGCGAATTGGCCGGCCTGTGGTCGGCTCTTCGGGGCGACTTCCGGGTGATCTATCGCGTGGACCACGAGACCCGAACGCTGCACATTCGCCAGGTCGCCGGCCGCGCCGACGCCTACCGGCCTGACTGACCCTCGGTGCTCGCACCCACCGGGTGTCGTCCGCCGTGCGAACGACAATATCGGTTGCACGGCGGCATACTGACCATGAACCATCTGCTCGCCGCCGCCTTCGGGGTGGGGATCGGCGCGGTGTTCTTCCGCACGGCATACGCCTCGTTGGTTCCCGAGATCGTCGCGAAAACCGATCTGGAACAGGCGAACTCGCGCCTCTTCGGGACGGAGGCGGCGATGCAGGTGGCCGGGCCGGGCGTGGGCGGCGGCCTGGTCTCGCTCGTCGGGGCCGCGTATGCCGTGGTCCTGGACACGCTGACCTTCCTGGTCTCCGCGTGGTGCCTGATCCGGATGCGGCCCGCGGCCCTGGTCCGGCCGCCGACGCCCCCGCGGGAGTCGATGCCCGCCGCGATCCGCGCCGGCCTGCGCATCCTGGTGCGGGATCCGTATATCCGCTTCTCGGCCTGGCAGGGCGGCGCCTCGAACTTCGCGCTGACCGGCTACGGCGCCCTGATGGTCCTCTACCTCGTGCGCGACCTGCGCCTCGATCCCGGGCGGGTCGGCGTCGTCATCGCCCTCGGCAGCGTCGGCGGCCTGGTCGGTGCGAGCCTGGCCCGGCGCGCCTCCCGGCGCTTCGGTCAGGGGCCGGCCATGGTCTGGCTGCAGGTCCTCGGCGGCCCGACCGCCCTGCTCATCGCGCTGGCGCGCCCCGGGGCCCTGGTCGTGCTGGTGCCGCTCGGCGCGGCCCTCGTCGGGCTCGGGGTCGTCGGGGCCAACGTGCTGCGCGCCGCGTTCCGGATGCGCTACCTCCCGGGAGTCGTCATGGCCCGGGTCGTGTCGGCCGCGGCGCTGGTCAACATGGGGACCATGCCGCTCGGCGGCCTGGCCGCGGGCTGGCTCGGCGACCGGCTCGGGGTGCGTGCGACCATCGCCGCGATGGCCGGGCTGCATGCGCTGGTATCGCTGTCGGTCCTGTGCGGCCCCTACCGGCCCGGCCGGCCGCTGCCGCGGGAGCCGATGACGCTGCCGACCTGACCGGCAGCGCCCGGCGACGGAGCGTCGCCGGGCGCCGGGAGCGGCATACGGTCAGCGGCACGTGGTCAGGCGCGGTAGGTCGTCCACTGCGCCTGCATGCGCGCGACCTGGCCGGAGGTGAACTGGTTCATGCACGCATCGTCGGTGTAGTCCATGAAGTTGGTGATCGGGTCGTTGCCCGGCTTGTTCGGGCAGCTGTTGCGCCCGGTCGGACACCCGAACGCCGCGGACTTCTCGGCCGGGGTGTCTGAGACGTAGTCGCCCTGCCCGTTACACCCGCCCTGGAAGGTGTGGTAGAGCCCGAACCAGTGCCCGGCCTCGTGAGTCGCGGTGTCGCCGAGGTTGTAGGGCGCCGCGGTCCCGCCGGGCAGGGACTGGTCGAGGAGGACGACGCCGTCCATCACGTCATACGAGCTCTTGGGGAAGGTCGCCCAGCCGAGGAGACCGCCGCCGAGGTTCGCCGTGTAGAGGTTGAGGTCGGCCATCGTCCCCTTGCGCAGCGCCGTCTTCATCGCGCGCTCGGCGGTGGTGCCGTTCGTCAGCCCGTTGTACCAGGTCGCGTTGTTGGTGTAGTCCGTCGCGGCGAGCGTGAAGGAGAACCCGGCCGGGGCGTAGGCGGCGTTGAGGACATTGATCTGGTTGGTGATCATCGTCGAGGAGAGGGTGCCCTTCGTGCCATCGGTGATGACGTGCATGTAGACCTTGACGGTCGTCGGCGCGAACGCTTCCCGCGCACCACGGGCCGCGCGGTCCTCGGCGAAGCGGGCCTCGAGCGCGGCGGCCGCCGCGGGGCTGAGGGTGTTGGGGTCGAGCCGGTTGCCTCCGGCGAGGGCGCGACCGGCGTTGACGCTGTCGGTGTGGGCGACGCAGGCGGGGGCCGGGGTGTCGTAGGCGCCGAGGGGGCGTGCATCGGCGGCGGTGGTGCCGGCGGCGAGGGCGGTGAGCGTCAGCAGGCCGGTGGTCGCGGCGAACAGGCGGGTCGAGGTCATCGGGGGACTCCAATGCGGGGAGACGGTCACCAGTTGTTACTGGCGCGTCACATGATGGCGTATGCCGACCGCTCCCGCACCCGGAACGGCGAGAGGTTCCTGGCGCTCGGTCGCTCCGCCCGACGGCGGTGACGTGATCGACGGGAGGGCTTGACGACCATTCGTGACGGTGGCGTATGGTCGCTGTAGAACGTATGTTCGACGAACGCGCGTTCCAATCAGACCCTCTCATCTGCCGAAGGAGCATCGCCATGGCCCGACGCTACGACGAACCGGTCGAGGTCCAGTCCCGCGACGATGCGATGTCCGCGTTCATCTGGCGCGGCCGTCTGTATGCCGTGCGCGAGGTTGTCGACCGCTGGACCGAGCGCCGCTCGTGGTGGCAGGACCCGGTCGGCGCCCCGCGGATCGGGGAGCGCACCGTCTGGCGCGTCGAGGCCAGCGCGGGCCGGGTGGCGGGGACGGGGATCTATGACATCGGCCGCGACACCGACGCCGCCGCGGTGCGGCCGGCGTGGACGCTGCTGCGGGTCCAGGACTGAGAGGACAAGAGACGATGACGCACCGCCGGCTCGACGGCGCCCGGGTCGCCTCGGCGATCGACCTCCTCGACGGCGCGGCCGAGAGCCTCACCGAGGCGAGTCACGCCCCACAGGCCACCGAGCGGTATGCCGAGGCCAACCTCGCCGCTCTCCGCGCCGCGGCCGCGGTGCTCGCCATCCGCGTCCCCCGGGGCGGGAACGCGGGCTCGGGCGGCCCCCGGAATGTGTGGGAACTGGTCCCCGAGATCGCCCCGGAGCTGGGGGAGTGGGCGGGCTTCTTCGCCTATGCCTCCCGCCGACGGTGGGCCCTCGCCGACGGCGTCGATCTGGTCAGCGTCCGCGAGGCCGACGACCTCGTCCGGTCGGCGCAGGAGTTCCTCGACCTCGTCCGCGGCCACCTCGGCCTGCCCCGCCGTGCCGACGCGATCCGCCTGACGCCGACCGCCTGACCTCAGTTCCACCAGGGCTGCTCGTCGTCATTGACCGCCCGAGGCGGGGTGCGAATGTAGCTCAGCGCCCCCACCGTCCAGATCGCCGCGCAGGCGACGAACCGTGACCAGGTGCCGGTCGCGTCGAAGAGAAGGAGGCCTGACCAGGCCGGCAGGGCACCGCCGGCCAGGAGGCTTGCCAGGGCATAGGCGAGCACGACGCACCAGGCGAGAGGCAGTGGCATCCGCCTCAGGCAGAGCAGAGTCAGCCCGAGCCCGGCAAGGAAGTGGCCGGGTTCGCGCAGCAGGGCGCCCTGGGCCGGATGAATGGCGGCGCCCGCCTCGAGCAGCACGAGTCCGTACGCCGTGACACCGGCGACCGCCGTCGCCCGGGCGGGTCGCAGGTCTCGCGCCGCGGTTCGTTCGAGAATCGGGGCCGGCGAATCGAGCAGTGTCGCGGCCGCGATGCCGGTGACCACGGCAATGAGCGCGCCGGCCAGGAGGGGGACGTAGACATTCCCGAGCACAGGTTGGAGAGACGGAAGCTGAACGGTCCCGAGCGTCGCCGACAGCACGCCGAGAGCCGCGATGATCACGATCCCGAGACGCAGGCGCCGAGCGTCGAGAAAGTGCATCACGATTGATGACAATCAGCGGGAAGGATCTCGGCGAACCAGGACCATTGCCGCGCCGACGGCCATTTCTCGATCTCGGCGACATGCGTGAGCGGCGCACCCGTTGGCGGAGACAGGCGTGCGCTCAACCATTGTTCGCGCGCGATGGCCTCGGTCGCATCGAGGGGTTCGTCACAGGAGAGCCAGGCCAGATAGCCCTGGGCAACGGCGGCGGCGACCTCGTCGCTCGGGACGGTCGCGCTGCCGAGATAGAACGTGGCGGTCCCCGACTCTGGGCTCACCGACTCCGACCACCTACTGGGAGCGGGCAAGCCGTTCCGCTGGTCTGTCGTCAATGCGTTGACCACGTGGATCACCCGAGATTTCGCCGACGCGTGATCACGCCATAGGCAGACGGTGTTCTCACACGTGGAGATCGCCGAGGTTTGCTCCGGCGTCACCCAGCGCACCGGAGACGCCCTGATCAGCAGCGCACCGGCCACGAGCAGCACGGACGTGCTGAGGAGGACTGCGCCGCGGGTCCGACGCGGCTGCAGCCACGACAGGGCGAGAAAACTCAGGGCCACGAACCAGCCGACCTGACGCAGGCCGGTGAGCCGGTTGAAGACGACTCCGGGTGGGCCGAATGTGTCGTCGATGAGAGTGAAGAGAGCCGCGGTCGACTCGGGTGCACCGGCGAGAGAGGTGATGGCGAGGTAGGTGAGGAGAATGTTGACGAGGAGGCCCACCAGCACGGGCGTGTGGCGGCCGATCGCCATGGCGACGATCAGCAGTGCGAGTGTCGCCAGATAACCGATGGCCAGGACGAAGCCCGAGGGCCGCGTTCCCGGATTGTTCCGGGTCGTGGCGATCACGGCGGCGAGGGTGACCGCGGCATACGCGAGCGAGACCCAGGTCGCCGATGCGGCGATCTGGAGGGCGTTGACGCCGAAGGTGCTCCGCGCGGCCCGCTGGGCTGTCAGGGAGTTGTCGGGGGATCTCTCCCGAGCGCCGTCCAGGCCTGCGGTGGCCAGCGTGAGGGGCAGAGCGATGCCGAACGCATTCGTCACGGCGACCGCGGTCGACGCCGCTCCACCGACCCATCCCTGGTTCGTCGTGAGATTCAGCAGGGCGATCGCCGCACTCAGTGGCGCCCCGAAGCGGCACCAACTGATCCGGAGCAGGGCGCGGTAGGCGGCGATCATCCTTGTGAGGCGATCACGGTGAGGAAGCCCAGTTCCAGGCGCATCTGTGCCGATGCGTCGGTGGGGGCACGCTGGCGCAGTTCGTCTGCGCTCCCTGCGAAGCCGATCCGGCCATGGTCGATGACGACGACCAGCGGGTCGAAGTGGTCCACCTCGCCGAGCTCGTGGGTGCTGAAGACCACCGAGCAGTCTGCTGCGGAGACCCTGATCAGGGACCGCAGGCTGGAACGTTGCTCGGGATCCAGCCCGACGGTCGGTTCGTCGAGGAGAAGCAGCCTGGGGTGGGCGACCGTCGCGCAGGCGAGAGCGAGTCGCCGTTTCATCCCGCCCGAGAGACTGCCAACCTTGGCGTCGGCGCGGTCAACGAGCCCGACCCTGTCGAGACAATCGATCCGGCGCGCCTGTCCGCCGGTGCCGCACTTGAGCCACTGGGCGTAGGCGATGGCGTCGCGCACGCGCATGTGCCCGGGCAGCCGTGGTTCCTGAGGCAGATAGCCGATCGCGGCGAGCTGGTCGCGATCCCAGCCGTCCGTCATCTCGCGGTCGCCCAGACGGATCGATCCGCTCCGCGGCCGGAGGTCTCCGACCAGGGAGCGGATCAGGGTGGTCTTGCCGGCACCGTTCAGGCCGAGGAGAGCCGTGAGGCCGCGCTCGAAGGTGCAGGTGATGTCGAAGAGGACCTGTCGGCGACCGTAGCCCTGGGTCAGCCCTTCGACGGCGACGTCAGTATCGGGCACTGATCCAACCGGTGCCGCTTCCGGAGTTCGGCCGATCGGTGACGCGAACGTCGAAATGGTACTTGGCGCTGGGCCACGACAGTCCGGTGACGCCGTACTGACCATCGCAGAAGCGGATGCCGGAGCCGCTGGCGACGGTCACATCCGGAAGGCCGGCCCGGTCCCGGCGAAACTGGAAGCTGTACAGGTTGTTGCAGTAACCAGATGGCGCATCGGTCCACACTGCGCCAGTACTGACCTTGGGAAGGGACGGATCGTTGGCGGGGTCCGACGGCAGGCGTTGGTCTCCATAGATGAAGGCGTTGAAGGTCTGTTTGTATTCAGCGCTGAAGGCTGGTGCGGAAATGAGGCTGAGGGCGGTCGTCAATCCGAGGATGCGCCCCCCCCACTTCATGGATTGATTCATGTGTCCCATACTCCTGACTCAAGGAAGGTGCGGATGCCTTCCACGACCAAAGATATGACGAGCGTGGCTTGGGTGCAACGGAACGGCTGGCTCGTGGGGGGTGTGTGAGAGGCCGACCCGGCGGTGGGATCGGTCGGCCTGACATGTTCGGCGGATGAGGGGGCTTGACTGACACGCATGAGAGTGACGTATGGTCGTTCTAGAACATACGTTCGACAATGTTGGAGCGCGACGATGCCTGTGTCGCCGCCTCTGCTATCCATGCGTCCTTGTCCGACAACCCGATTCGTGATGCCTCATGCCCGAGTTCGCCCACCTCCACCTCGCCTCGGGGTTCTCGATGCGCTACGGCGCGGCGACCCCGGAGGCGCTGGTCGAGCGGGCCGCGCAGTATGGCCAGCCCGCGATCGCCCTCACCGACCGCGACGGGCTCTATGGCGCGGTCCGCTTCGTCCAGGCCGCCGCCAGGGCCGGCCTGTCCCCGGTGCTCGGGGTCGACCTCGCCATGGCCGGCGGCATCCTCGACCCTCCGCCCGACCCGCTGCGCCGTCCGCCGCGCACGCCCGTCCGCGGGGGCGAGATCGTCGACCCCCGGCTGCCGCGGGTGACGGTGCTCGCCAACGGGGCCGGCCTGCTCGGCCCGGCGACCGGCCTCGCCCACGGCGCCGGCTGGGCGGCGCTGTGCCGGCTCGTCACCGACACCCACCTGCGGGGGGAGCGCGGCAATCCGGTCGGCACGCCGTGGCGGATCGCCCAATTCGCGGGCACCGCGACCGACCCCGCTCCGACGACGCTCGTCACCCTCCTCGGCCCCGACTCCGACGTCGGTCGGGCCGTCCTGCGCAAGGACCGCACGGCCGCCCGGGCCCTCCTGGACGCCTGGCGCGCGCTCCTGCCCCGCGACGGGCTCGTCGTCGAGATCGTCTGTCACGGCGGACCCGACGGCACGTCGGGCTCGCGCAACCACGCGGCCCGGATGCTCGCCCTCGCCGACGAGTGCGGCATACCGGCGATCCTGTCCGCCGCGGTGCGGCACATCGACCCGGTCGACGCGCGGATCGTCGACGTCCTCGACGCCGCCCGCCGCCTCGTCCTGCTCGACCGGCGCCATCTCGACCGGGTCTCCGAGGCCGGCCACCTCGCGACCACCGAGACGATGCACCGGATCGCCCGCGAGGTCGCCGAACGCGCCGGCCACACCACCCACACACGCGCCGACCGCCTGCTCGCCGACACCCTCGACCTCGCCCTGCGCTGTGCCCAGCACCCGCGCCGCGACCTCGGGATCGGCGCGGTCCACCTGCCCGAGCCGGAGGTGATCGGCATACCGGCCGGCACCGACCCCCAACAGGTCCTCGAGCAGCGCTGCCGCGCCGCCGTCCTGACCCGTTATCCCGACGCGAGCGAGGCCGAGCGCCGCACCGTCGAGGCGCGCCTCGACGACGAACTCGCCGTCGTCGCCGCGCTCGGCTATCCGACCTATTTCATGACCGTCGCCAGGGTCGTCGACCTGATCCGTGACCTCGGGATCCGGGTCGCCGCCCGCGGCTCCGGCGCCGGCAGCCTGGTCAACCACCTCCTCGGGATCAGCGGCATCGACCCGATCCGCTACGACCTGCTGATGGAGCGCTTCTGCTCCCCGCTGCGCGCCGAACTCCCCGACATCGACATCGACGTCGAGTCCGCCCGCCGCACCGAGATCTACGAGGCGATCCTCGACCGGTTCGGCGGCGAGCGGGTCACCTGCGTCTCGATGATGGACACCTACAAGGTCCGCCACGCCGTCCGCGATGTCGGCGCCGCCCTCGGTATGCCGCCCGTCGAGGTCGACGAGATCGCCAAGGCCTTCCCCCACATCCGCGCCCGCGACGCCCGTCAGGCCATCGCCGACCTGCCCGAACTGCGCGCCCGCGGCCTCGACAGCGCCCAGCTCACCACGCTCTTCGACCTCGTCGAGAAACTCGACGGCCTCCCGCGGCACATCGCCCTCCACCCGTGCGGCGTCATCCTCTCCAACGCCACCCTGCTCGACCGCACGCCCGTCGAGGCGAGTTGGCTCGGCTTCCCGATGAGCCAGTTCGACAAGGACGACGTCGAGGCCCTCGGCCTGCTCAAACTCGATGTCCTCGGCATCCGCATGCAGTCCTCGATGGCGTATGCCGTGGACGAGATCGCCCGCACCACCGGCGAGTGCGTCGACCTCGACGACCGCACCCGGGTGCCGCTGGAGGACGAGGCGACCTTCCGGATGATCCGCACGACCCATACCCTCGGCTGCTTCCAGATCGAGAGCCCGGGGCAGCGGGAGCTGATCGGCAAGTTCGGGCCGGTCCGCTTCGAGGACCTGATCATCGACATCTCGCTCTTCCGTCCCGGCCCGGTCAAGTCCGACATGATCCGGCCCTTCCTCGAGGCCCGGCACGGGTGGAGCGAGGCGCAGTTCCTCCACCCAAGCCTGATCCCGGCGCTGCAGGAGACCGAGGGCGTCGTCGTCTTCCACGAGCAGATGCTGCGGATCATCGCCGAGACCACCGGTGTCTCCCTCGCCCAGTCCGACGAGGTGCGCCGCGCGATGGGCAGCCCGACGGGCATCGAGGAGATCGAGGCCTGGTGGCGCCCGGCCGCGACCGCTCGTGGCTACGGCCCGGAGCACCGCGACCGGATCTGGGCGGTCCTGAAGGCCTTCGCCTCCTTCGGCTTCTGCAAGGCGCATGCGGCGGCCTTCGCCCTGCCGACCTATCAGTCCGCCTGGCTCAAGACCCACTACCCGGCGCACTTCCTCGCCGGCGTGCTCACCCACGACCCGGGGATGTATCCCAAGCGCCTCATCCTCGACGACGCCCGGGTCCACGGGATCGCCGTCCTCGGCCTGGACGTCAACGCCTCCGGCGACACCTATCGCGTCGAGCGGCTCGACGACGACGCGTCCGCGACCGGTCTCGACCGGGTCCTCGGCCACACCTGGCATCCCGCGCCCGAGCGCGACCCCGACGCCGCCGACGGACGCGGGTGGGGAATCCGCCTGTCCCTCACCGACGTCAGCGGGATCAGCGCCGCCGAGGTCGCCCGGGTCGTCGCCGGTCAGCCGTATGCCAGCCTGGCCGACTTCTGGCATCGCGCCCAGGTCTCCCGGCCGGTCCTCGAGAAGCTCGTCCTCGCGGGCGCGTTCGACGCGATGTATGCGATGACCTCCGCCGTCGGCGGCCTCGGCCGGCACGGGCGGATCACCCGCCGCGACCTCCTCCTCGGGGTCGCCGAACTCGACCGCTGGGACCGTGGCCTGCGCACCGGCCGCCGCCGCGCCCGCCCCGCGCGGATGGTGACCGAGGGACTCGACCCGCGCGATCTCGCCGCGGCCCAGTCCCAGGCGTCCGCCCCCGTCCGCCCCGAACCCGTCCAGCTCGCCCTCGATCTCGGCGACGAACCCCGCCTCACCGCCGGGTCCGGCCTGCCCGACATGGCGGCGCCGGAACGCATCCGCGCCGAACTCGACATCCTCGGGCTCGATGCGACCAGCCATGTCATGGACTTCTATGCCCCGATGCTGCGCGCCCTCGCGGTCACCCCGAGCTGCGACCTCCTCGGTGCGCGGAGCAATGCGACGATCCTCGTCGCCGGGGTCAAGGTCGCCACCCAGACCCCGCCGGTGCGCTCGGGCCGGCGGGTCGTCTTCCTCACCCTCGAGGACGGCACCGGCCCGTCGGACTCGACCTTCTTCGAGGACGTCCAGGGACCGTATGCCGCCACCGTCTTCCACTCCTGGCTCCTGCTCGTGCGCGGCATCACCCGCCGCACCGGTGCCCGCGGGATCTCCCTCCGCGCGACCGGGGCGTGGGAGCTGTCCGCGCTGTGGTCGGCGTGGCAGGGGGGTGGCATCGGCGCGGTCCGGGATGTCCTCGCCGCGAGCGACATCCCGCTCGACGCCCGCGGCAACCCGGTGCCGGGGGAGCGGACCGGCGTCGCGGAGTCCGGTGGTCGGCGCCGGGTCCTGGTCCACGCCTCCGGGTTCGAGCAGAGTCCGTATGCCGACACCCGCCCCCCCGGCGAGTCCGTCCAGCAGTCGCGCAAGCTGTGGCACTCGAGCCCCGGCTCCTCCGGCTGGTGAGGGGACTCGCCGGTCGGCGCCCCGCCCCCCGCCTCGGGCTCACCCCCGATTCGACCCCGGCAGGTCGCGGGTCACCTGGTCATCCGACGCCCGATGGCGTATACCGGGTATCACGTTCATCCGAATCCAGGGGGTCCCCATGTCCAGCCTCACCATCGACACCACGACCGGCGACGACCGGACGTATGACGATTCCGCCCTCACCGCCCGCTACGCCGCAGCCGTCGCTCCGGACGGGTCGATCGAC
>JBDIAJ010000010.1:0-45015 GCA_039812345.1 Nostocoides sp.
GACCGGGACTTCGTCGTCGAGGCCGGACCGGGGCGGATCCGGGCCGATCCGGCGCGGCTCGACCAGATCGTTCGCAACCTCGTCGCCAACGCCGTGGCGCACACCGGCGCGGACGGGCGGATCTCGGTGAGCTTCGCGCCCGTCGGCGATCACCTGCGGATCGAGGTGCGGGACAACGGATCCGGCATGGCTCCGGAGGTGCTCGAGCGGGCCTTCGACCGGTTCGCGCGGGGTCCGCGCGGCGATGCGCCAGGGGCCCGAATCGGCGGCAGCTCGGGTCTCGGCCTCCCTCTGGTTCGCACGCTCGTGCACGCCCACGGCGGAACGATCCGGCTGGACTCGGTGCCGGGGGAGGGGACAAGCGCGATGATCGACGTGCCGGGGTACCGGCCGGGGTGTGGGCCGGATCACCCCGGCGACGCCGGATCCTGACCCACGATTGGTTCGCCTCTGACCGTCCTCTTATCGAGCCCTCGTTGACTGGTGGGCACACCGACGACGAAGGGAACGTTGAGATGCGCCGAACCACCACGACCCTCTGCGCGGCTGGAGCCGCGCTCGCCTTCACCGTGCTCGCGGCGACGCCGCAGGCCGGTGCCGCCGTCGCGACGGCCACGTCCGCCCTCGCCGCGAGCACCTCCGCCGACCTCGACGCGGCGATGCACGGCGAGGCGTTCGCCTGGGCGAAGTACACCCTGTTCGGCGAGCAGGCGCGCGCAGAGGGCCGCACCGCCGCGGCGGCCCTCTGGGCGAGCACCGCCAAGGTCGAGCGGGGCGAGCACTTCGCCGAGGAAGGGGAGTTGCTCGGCATACCGGGAAGTGATGTCGCCAATCTCCAGGCGGCCATCGCGGGTGAGAACTATGAGACGACGACGATGTATCCGGGGTTCGCGGCGGACGCCGCCCGCACCGGCGACACCGAACTCGCCAACCTGTTCACCGAGATCGCCGCGGACGAGGCGAAGCACCGCGACGCCTACATCCAGGCGCTCACCGTCATCACCACCGGGGTCGGGTCGATTCCGGCGCCGTGGACGGCCGACGTCTACCCGGTGACGCCCGGGCGTCCGACAGCGCACGGCCAGAACCTGAAGAACCTCCTGTCCGCCATGCACGGCGAGGCGACGGCATCGGTCAAGTACGACATGTATGCCGCGACGGCGGCCCAGGGTGGGAACGGCGCGCTGGCCGCCCTGTTCGGGTCCACGTCGCAGATCGAGTTCCGGGAGCACTTCTCGGAGGAGGCGCAGAACGCGGGGCTGGTCGGTGACACCGCCGCCAACCTGAAGAACTCGGCTATGGGCGAGAACGCCGAAGCCACCCACATGTATCCGAACATGGCTCGTCAGGCGTGGCGCGCCGGGGACGTGACGGCCGGGAATCTGTTCTGGGAGATCTCCTTCGACGAGGCGCGGCACCGCGACGCCTTCCTGGCCGAGCTCGGGCGCTGACGCCCTCGACTCCGGGGTGGATGCTGCCGGTCCGGGTCAGGTCAGGTGGTCTCGAGCCCAGAGGGCGGCGCTGGTCCGGTCGAGGACGCCGAGTTCGCGGAAGACGCGGCCGAGATGCGCCTTGACCGTCCGCTCGGTGATCCCGAGCGAACGGGCGATCTGCTTGTTGGCCAGCCCCCGGGCCACAAGACGGAGCACCTCGGTCTCCCGGGGCGACAGGGCCGGGCCGACGTCCGCGGACGAGGGCAGCAGCGCCCCGGCGACCCGCGGGTCGAGCGGGACGTGCCCCGCGGCGGTGGCGTGAATCGCCGCGAGCAGGTCGCGCGGCTCGGCGTCCTTGAGAACATAACCGGTCGCGCCCGCGGCGAGGACATCCCGGACCCGGTCGCGGTCAGAGAAGCTGGTCAGGACGAGGACGCGGACGGGGGAGCCGGAGTCGTGCATGGCCCGCGTCGCCGCGATCCCGTCCATCACCGGCATCGACAGGTCCATCAGGACGAGGTCCGGGTCGGAGGCCGCGACGACCGCGAGGGCCGCGCGCCCGTCTGCCGCCTCCCCGACGACGTCGAGGTCCGGGTCGGCGTCGAGCAGCGCCCGGATGCCGCTGCGCACCAGGGCATGATCGTCGACGACGACGACGCGGATCACCGGCGGGCCTCCTGCACCCGCGACACCAGGCGCCAGTGTGCCCCGGCACCGGGGCGGCTCGCGACCTCCAGCCGGGTCCCGGGGGCCGACGACACATCCGCGAGCAGCCGTATGCCGAGGTGTCCCGCCCGCGGGTCCGCCAGGACCGCGTCGACGTCGAAGCCGCGCCCGTCGTCGACGACGTCGAGCACCAGGTCGCCGTCCTCGCGTCGCAGGCTCATCGCGACGGTCGCCGGGCCCGCGTGCCGGACCGCGTTGTGGAGGCACTCCTGCGCCACCCGGAAGATCCGGCGCTCGGTGTCGTGGTCGACTGCGGCCAGCGCCGCGGGGTCGAGGTCGAGCTGGACGGCGAGGTCCGGGCGGCGGTTCGCCTGGACCAGGTCGGCGAGGGCCGCCTCCAGCCCGGCGTCGGCGAGGCTCGGCGGATAGATGTCGACGAGCAGCGTCCGCAGCGACCGGATGTCGCCCCGGACGGTCGCGGCGACCGCGTGGAGCTGAGCGGCCAGGTCACGGTCGCCGCGGGTCGCGGCCGAGGCGGCCGCGCCGGCGACGGCGAACGAGGTCGCGGCGAGATCCTGCACCGGTCCGTCGTGGAGGGTGGCGGCGATCCGCCGGCGTTCGGCGTCGGAGGCCTCGACCGCGCGCTGCAGCAGGGCCGCCCGTTGTTGTTCGGCCGAGCGGAGGCGCCGCACGAGGTGCCAGACGAGCGGGACGATCAGGAGGATGAGCAGGAGCAGGCTCGCCCCGGTGAGCCCGGCGAAGCTGCGCGAGAGTTCCGCGGTCCGTGCGCCGACCGGGACATATGAGGTGTAGACCTCGAACAGGGCGGCCTCCCCACCGGGGAAGTGGACCGTCCGATAGACCTCGACGAGCGGGCCGCCACGCTCGAAGGCGTTCTCCGATTCGGTGAGATGGGAGATCTCGGCGTGCGTGCCGTCGGGTGTGGCGAGCACCTCGCTCGCCTCGGCGCTGAGCGCGAAGGTGCGGCCGATGAGGGCGGGCTCGTCGGCATACAGGATCCGGCCGTCGGGCCGCCAGAGCTTGACCCGCACGACGCTTCCGCGATGGAGGTGCTCGCGAACGGCCGCGTCGAAGGCGGTGACGGCGGCCGGCTGGGCGGCATACAGGCCGGGGGTCAGGGCCGGGGTGACGACCACGTCGGCGAGCACCGCGGCGGTGGTGGCGGCATCGGTGATGGCCTCGCGCTCGGCGAGCGCGCGGGCCGCGAAACCCGTGGCGATCGCGACGAGGGCGACGACCCCGACGACCGCGGCGACGAGCCGGGCGAGGATGCGCCGGGGGTCGACCGGCACCGGATCGGTCGCGGTCGTGCTCACCCGCGAGATCGCGCGCCAGGGGCAGGCCGGCCCCCCGGAGGCATCCTCCGGGGAGTCGACCGGCACCGCGCCGGGCCGGATCGGGGGTGGCTGCGCCACGGCGCTCCTCATCTCGCCGGCGATCTGTGTCGGCAGTCTGTCAGCCCGCGGCGGGCATCGGCCGGGTTCACGCCGAAACGGTCACGCGCCCGACGCAGGTCTCGCCGGTGGCGGGGTTGGTCGCCCGGGCGAGGACACGGTCGGCGCCGGCCAGGTCGGGCATGAGGACGCGGGCGGTGAAGGACCCGCTCGGGGCGAGGGTCCGGTGCACCGCCCGGTGCCGCAGGACTCCGTTGTCGCGGATGGTCACCGACCACCGCTGGCCGACGACGTTCGAGTCGACCTCGAACTCGACCTCGAGCCGCGCGTTGTCGGGCTTGGCCGTCAGCGTCCAGACGGAGCGGGCCGAGCAGGCGCCCTGGGTGCGGACCTCATGGCCGCCGCTGGCCGACGCGAGCGGGGCGGCAGACGCGACGAGCGCTGCGGTGGCGGCGACGACGGCGGCGGAACGAACACGGATCATGGCATCTCCTGACGGGGGCGGGCCGGGGGTCCGGCCGTTGCCTCCACGATCGACGCCTGGGTGGTCGGCCCACCATCGCCCCTTGGTCGTAGTACCGGCCCGGTGGTTGCGCGGACGCCTCCTGGCCCGACCACAGTCCGCGGGCAGAGACACGCCGTATGCCGACCGGGCACACGGCGTGTCCCTGCCCGCGGACCGGACTCCCCGCGCTGTCGCCGCGTGGACGCCTGGTTCACCAGCACGGCCGTATGCCGAGTCAGCCGAGGGTGAGTTCACCCAGCCCACCGCCGGGACGCAACTCCTCCAGCCGCGACCGGACCCGGTCGGCGACTGCCCACGGGTCGAGGGTGTTGATGAAGACGTTGGTCCCGCCCTCGAAGCCCGCCGGGTTGTTGATCCGCCACTTCAGGACCGCCCGCAGGGGCGCGGCCAGCGGGAAGGTGTGCGGCTGGTAGTGCCACTCCTCGTTGCTCGGCACCAGCGGCCCGGTCGCGAGGTGGCAGGCGTGCAGCAGGTCCGACCAGTCGGCGACGACCTCGGGCGGCAGCTCCCACGGCACGCCGTTGACCTTGGTGAAGATGTCGACCCCGGGGAAGCGGTGGCCGACTCCGGCGAACGCGACCGCGTAAGCGTTCTCGGCGATGAGCAGGCCGTGCTGCCGGGCGAAGTCCGGTCCCCAGCGCTGGTAGAGGTGGGGGTCGGCGTGCAGTCGCTCGAACTCCGCCCGCGTCCGGGCGCCGATCGTGTCGATCGCGACGATCTGTTTGTGGAGGTGCTCGAACGACGCGCCCGCCGGCATCAGCCAGTTCTGGAAGATCGAGACGTAGTGGGCGTGCGGGTTCTCGGTCACCAGCGCATGGGCGCTGTCGATGGTCGCCCGGATGAAGGCGGCGTGTTCGTCCCGGGTCAGCGTCCCGGCCGAGGCGAGCTGGTCGGTCCGGGTCGCGTCGGGGGAGTAGTGGCGTCGGGCGACGACGACATCGTGGCTGCCGGAGAAGAAGCTCCCGAGGATGGCCGGATCGCGAGTCTGAAGCTGCTCGATCGTGTCGGGAAGGTCGCTCTCGGCGACGTCCATCGCCCGCAGCTTGGTCCGGGCGAGGTCGACGACGTGCCGCCGACCGGCCTCGGTGCCGAGATAGGTCGCCTGGTGCGCCCGGGCGACCGGACTGCCGGTGAACCCGTAGTTGAGATGCCAGAAGTCGAAGGAGAGGATCTCGAAGAGATTCGGGATCCGCCGGAACTCCGCGGGCGCGGCGAGGACCTCCTCGAGGGTGAGCCCCTCGGCATACCTCCAGCCGGCCTTGGACCGGGTCCAGCGCGCGCTCTCCGGCGTCGTCTCGACATAGCGCTCCTCGCAGAAGGCGCAGTGCCGCCGCGCCTCGCCCGGCTCGAGGTCGCGCACGTCGGGGACGGGGGAGGGGATCGGCCGGTGCGCGCGGCCCGGGACGGTCCAGACCTCGGTGCCGGAGAACGGATTCACCTGCTTGACGGTGCCGTCCGCGAGGCGGACGAGTGGCTCCTGGGACTCGTCGATCCGGTCCATGCCCCCAGCGTATGGCGCCCGCCCGCCTCCCCGGGTTATCCACAGGCGCGCGGGGCTCGGGATGCGAGATCGGCTCGGCTCCCTCAGGGTTGTGATCATGACAAGAGCAGTGGGGATCCTCGTTCTGTCCGCCGCCGTCGCCCTCTCCGGGTGCTCGGGCTCGGACTCCGCATCCACGTCCACCTCGGCCTCGACGGCGTCGTCGAGCGCCTCCGCGCCGCCGACCGCGGCCCTGACACCGAAGGGCGCGAGCACGTTCTATGCGACCTTCGACAAGGCGTATGCCGCCGCCCTCACCAAGGCCGACACCGGCTCCTTCGCTCGGTCGGGCCTCGCGTCGGTGCTCTCCAGCCCCGCGCTGGACGCCGCGGCCTTCGTCTCCCGCTATCGCGAGGTGAGTGGCTCTTCGCAACGGGCGACGACGAAGCACACCCGGGTCAAGGTCGTGTATGCCGCGCCCGCCACCGCCGGCGCGGACGCCGTCGTCGTCGGCGTCGAACGCTCGGGGGAGATCGAGGGGCGGCTCGAGGTCCTCCGCCGTGGCTCGCCTGATGCCCGGTGGACCCGGGCGATGGACGTCGAGGCCGCCCTCGGTTCCGTCGCCGCGCCGGCCGCGGCCGCCAAGGCCACACCGAGCACCGAGGATCGGGCCCTGGCCCGCACCATCGTGCGGCGGGTCATGGCCTACGTCGACGGCGGCTCCTCCTCGGGTCTGATCCCGAGCGCGGCGATCGCGCACGTCCGGGATTTCGACACCGACCTGCCGGGCGTCACGGTGACGAAGAAGACGACCTTCTGGGGACCGGCGATGAAGGACGTCACGGCACCCGGTGGCCCGGTCGTCGTCGTCCGAACGACGACCGGCCTGCTCATCGTCGCCGCGGCGGAACTCGCCGAGACGGTGCGCAACACCAACGGGACGGCGATCAGCTACAAGGCGCCCTTCGACCGGCTGTTCCGGGTCTCCGGGGGGCACCCGTCGATGACCGACCACTACGGCGTCGTCATGGCGATCACGGTCAAGGACGGCGCGAAACCCATCGTGGCCGGGGCGTCGTCCTACACGGTCATGCCACCGAATCTCCGCTGACCGCCGCCGCGGCTCAGGCGGGCGACGCGGTGATGTTGACCAGCCACGGGACCCCGAACCGGTCGGTGCAGGACCCGAAGGTGTCGCCCCACATCTGCTTCTCCAGGGGCATCGTCACCTGACCGCCGTCGCTGAGGCGCGCCCAGTAGCCGGTCAGCGCCTCGGCGTCGTCGCCGCTGATCGAGCAGGTGATCGACCCCACGCCGGTCAGCGGCTCCATCCCCGGTGGCAGGTCGGAGGCCATGAGGACGAAGCCGAGGTCGGTGACGAGGTGCGCGTGCATCACCCCGTCGGGGTCGACGCCCTCGGCGGCCCCGAACTGACCGAAGGTCATGATGTCGAGCTGGCCGCCGAAGACGGACTGATAGAACTCCATCGCCGCGCGGCTGGAGTCGGTGAAGTTCAGGTAGGGATTGAGGCGGGAGGCCATGATGTCTCCTTCGTGGGGGAATGTCGGACAGACAGAGTTCTATCGGACGCCTCCGACAGCCCTCTCGGAAGCCGGTGGACGGGGCGGACCCAGGGTCCCGTCTCACCCCTCACCGCCTGGGCTACCGCCTGGTAAGTGGGGTGATCACCCCACTTACCAGGCGGTAGCCCAGGCGGTGGGTGACGATTTGGCCCGCCGGGTCGCGTCAGCTGGGGCTCGGCGGGTCGCGTCAGCTG
The DNA here is from genome assembly GCA_039812345.1 of Nostocoides sp. Classification (GTDB taxonomy): domain Bacteria; phylum Actinomycetota; class Actinomycetes; order Actinomycetales; family Dermatophilaceae; genus Nostocoides_A. The sequence continues at coordinate 7,298 of JBDIAJ010000010.1, forward strand.
GGGCAGGGTGGGTCGCGTGGGGCAGGGTGATCGGCATGACCTCCCCCGACGCCGCCGACCCAACCGAGGAACCGGTGACCGTGACCGATTCGGCCCGTCGGGCGGCGCTGGCCGCGCTGCCCGACGCCGAGCGGACCTACCTCGGCGAGATCACCGCGGCGGTGACCGCGGCTGTCGGTGACGACGTGCGCGGGCTGTGGCTGATCGGGGGAGGGGCGCAGGCGGCATACGACCCGGGGGTCAGTGACCTCGACGTCCTGCTCGTGACCGGCCGGCGCTGGCCCGCACCGGCGCGGACCGCGTTGGGGGAGCGGATCGTGCACCCCGCGCTCCCGTGCCCCGCGGTCGGCCTCGAGTTCGTCTGGTATGCCGATCCCGACCTTCACCCGCTCGGCGACCCGGTCGTCTTCGCGCTCAACGTCAACGGCGGCCCGGGGCGGGGCCGCCTCATCGGGCTCGGTCCGGAGCCGGGCGACGACCAGTGGTGGGCGGTCCTCGACCTCGCCGCCGCCCGTCGGGTGGGGGTGGCGCTGCTCGGCCCGGCCCCAAACGAAGTCCTTCCCGAGATCCCCCGGGACCGGCTCGTCGCCGCCATCCGTGACTCCCAGGCGTTCCACGACGGGCCGGACGCCGGGTCGCCGAACCGCGTCCTCAACCTCGCCCGGATGGTCGCGCTGCTCGAGGACGGCCGCTGGCTGTCCAAGGCCGCCGGTGCGAAGGCGTTGCGGGAGCGGGCGCCGCAGTTCGCCCCGGTGCTCGACGCGGCCCTCACCGCCCGGGCGGACGGGAGCTGGATCGACACCGCGCTCGCCTCGGCGCTCTCCGACCGGGTTCGAGACCTCGCCCGCTGACCCCTCAGACGACCAGCGGTCCGATCACGAATCCCAATGCCACCGTGACGATGATCGACACCGTCCCGGGAACCACGAAGGGGTGGTGGAGGACGAACCGCCCGACCCGCGTCGAGCCCGTGTCGTCCATCTGGATCGCCGCGACCGTGGTCGGGTAGTTCGGCAGGAGGTAGTAGTTCGCCACCGCCGGATAGCTGGCCAGCAGCGCCACGGCCGGCAGCTTGAGGGAGACGAACAACGGCATGAAGGCGATGGTCGTCGCCGCGTGCGAGAACATCAGCGGCGCGGCGAAGTAGAAGAACACCGCGGCGAGCCAGGGCTGCGCTTGCAGGGGGCCGCCGAGGGCGTCCTTGATGTCCGTCAGGTAGTTGGTCACGAAGACATTGCCCAGCCAGGCCAGGCCCATGATGCAGATCGCGGCCGTCATACCCGCCGAGAACGTCGACTGCTTGGTGATCGACGCGGCGGGCTGACGCGAGAGCAGGATGATGACGGCCGCGGTCGTCAGCATGATCGCCATGATCGCGGAGGTCGAGTCCATCGGCGGCTTGGTGATGATCCCGATCTCCTTGGACGTCAGGGTCGCATAGGTGACGACGCAGACCAGGGCGACGAGGAAGGCGATCAGGCTCGGCACGGCGCTGCGGGCCGGGGTGTAGTCCTTGCCGACCCCGGCGACGCTCGGCTTGACCAGGCCCTTGGCCATCCGCTCCTGATACACCGGGTCGTCCTCGAGCTCGCAGCCCTGGCGCGCGGCGACGAAGGCACCGACCAGGCACCCGAGGAAGGTCGTGGGGATTGCGATCGCGAGGCACTGGAGGTAGCCGACACCCAGGGGCGCGATCGCCGCGGTCAGGGCGACCATCGCCGCCGAGATCGGTGACGCGGCGACGGCGACCTGACTCGCGACGACGGCGATGGACAACGGCCGGGAGGGCCGGATCCGGTGTTCCTTGGCGACGTCGACGATGACCGGCAGGACCGAGTATGCCGTATGCCCCGTCCCGCACAGCAGGGACAGGAGGTAGGTGACGAACGGGGCGAGGAAGGTGATCTGTTTCGGGTGCCGCCGCAGCAGCACCTCGGTGAGATGGACCATGTGGTCGATCCCCCCGGCCACCTGGAGGGCGGCGACCGTGCAGATCACCGGCATGATGATGCCGATCACCGACCAGGGCACGTCCTCGGCGGCCTTGGTGTGCAGGCCGGTCGCGACGAGGACCAGCACCCCGGCCCCGCCGGCGAGTCCGATGCCGATCCCGCCCATCCGCGCACCCGCGACGATGAACAGCAGAACGACGAACAGATGGAACCAGATCATCGCGGTCTCCCGTCCGCCCTCGTCGACGAGGGCGAGTTGGTCAAGTGTCCAGATTCCCCACGGCCGCAGCGGGTTTCGGGTCCGCGCGGGTGCGCGTCCCAGCGTAGTGACCGGTATCAAGGTCCGCACCCCGGGGGGTTGTCGGAGCGGGGGGATAGCCTGCTGGAAGCAGGGAGCAATGCCGCTCCCGAGTGTGCACAGGAGCCGTCGTGACCAGCGAAATCACCACCGATCCCCAGCCGCTCTGGACGCCCGGGGAGGAGTTCGCCGGGAGCGATCTGGACCGGTTCGCCGCGTTCGTCGCCGACCGGACCGGTCGGCCGATGCCCGACTTCTGGGCCCTGTGGCGGTGGTCGACGACCGACCTCGCCGGGTTCTGGGCCGCGGTGTGGGAGTTCTACGACGTGCGGGCGTCGGCGGCATACGAGTCCGTCGTGTCGGATGTGGCGATGCCCGGCGCCCGGTGGTTCGCCGGCGCGCGCGGCAATTACGCCGACCAGGTGCTTCGCTGGCGCGACCAGGACGGGGAGGCGGTGGTCTCGATCGCCGAAGACGGGGCCCGCCGGGTGACCACCTGGCCGCAGCTGGCCCGGGACGTCGCCGGGTTCGCCCACGCCCTGCGCGCGGCCGGCGTGCGGCCGGGCGACCGGGTCGTCGGCTACGTCGGCAATGTCCCCGAGGCCGTCGTCGCCTTCCTCGGGACGGCGGCCGTGGGGGCCACCTGGGCGGCGTGCGGACTCGACTATGCCGTGGGCGCTGCGGTCGACCGGCTCGGGCAGCTCGCGCCCCGGGTCCTCGTCGCCGCCACCTCGACCCGGTTCAACGGTCGCGACCACGATCGCCGGGACGCCGTCCGCGACCTCGTCGCCGCCTTCGGCGACGTCGAGACGCTCGTCCTCATCGGCGATGACGCCGTGGAGGGACTCCGTCCGGGAGTGACGGTCCGGCCGTGGGCGGACGCCATACGGGAGGCACCCGACCTGGCCACCGAGCAGGTGTCGGCCGAGCACCCGCTGTGGGTGCTCTTCTCCTCCGGCACGACGGGGCTGCCCAAGGGCATCGTCCACGGGCACCTGGGCGTCGTCCTCGAACACCTCGTCGCGATCGGCCTCCACTCGGGGATCGGGCCGGGATCGCGCTTCCTCTGGTATACCTCGACCAACTGGATGATGTGGAACTACCTCGTCGGCGGGCTGCTCGCCGGTGCGACGATCGTCCTCTATGACGGGTCGCCGACTCAGCCGAGCCCCGACCGCATGTGGGAGTTGTGTGCGGCGGAGCGGGTGACGCACTTCGGCACCAGCCCGGCCTATCTCCAGGCGTGCATCAAGGCGGGCCTGGTGCCCGGGCAGGCCCACGACCTGTCGACGCTGCGGATGATCGGCGTCACGGGGGCGCCGCTGCCGGCGTCGAGCGCCGAGTGGATCATGGCCGAGGTCGGGGCGCGCGTGCAGATCAACTCGATCAGCGGGGGGACCGACGTCGTGTCGGCCTTCCTCGGGGCGGCCCCCAACCTGCCGGTGTATGCCGGTGAGCTGAGTGGGCCGTTCCTCGGCACCGCCCTCGACGCCTTCGACCCCCAGGGGCAGCCCGTCCGCGGCGAGGTCGGCGAGCTCGTCGTGACCGCGCCGATCCCGTCGATGCCGGTGCGCTTCTGGAACGACCCCGACGGGGTGCGCTATCACGACGCCTACTTCGACACCTATCCCGGGGTGTGGCGGCACGGCGACTGGATCACGATCACCGACCGGGGGAGCGCGATCATCCACGGCCGGTCGGACTCCACGCTCAATCGGCACGGGATCCGGATGGGGACCGCCGACCTCTACGAGGCCATCGAGTCGCTTCCGGAGGTCCGGGAGGCGCTGGTCATCGGGTGCGAGTTGCCCGGCGGGGACTACTGGATGCCGCTGTTCGTCGCCCCCGCCGACGGGGTCGCGGTCGACGACGCCCTGTGGGCGCGGATCAAGGACGAGGTCCGCACCCGGGTCTCGCCCCGGCACGTCCCCGACGAGGTCTATTCCGTGCCCGCCGTCCCGCACACCCGCACGGGCAAGAAGCTCGAGGTCCCGATCAAGCGGATCCTGCTCGGGGCGCCGCTGGAGAAGGTCGTCAAGCCCGAGGCGGTCGATGATCCGGGGCTGCTCGACTTCTATGTCGACCTCGCCGCGCGCCGGGCCGCGGCGGCTGGGGGGAGGTGAGACGGCGGAGGCGAGCGCGCGGCATACTGCCCGCATGGCGTATGACGAGGAGCTGGCCGACCGTCTCCGCGAGGCCCTGCAGGATGAACCGGGGCTGAGTGAGCGGAAGATGTTCGGCGGACTGGCCTTCCTCATCGGCGGCAACATGGCGGTCGCGGCGAGTGGTCAGGGCGGGTTGATGATCCGCAGCGACCCGGCCCGGGCGGCCGACCTCGTCGACGACGTGGACTGCTTGCGGATGGTCATGCGCGGGAAGGCCATGGACGGATGGCTGCGGGTGACCGACGCGGCGATCGCCGACGACGCCGGCCTGGCCAGGTGGATCGAGCCGGGCGTGAGCTACGCGCGGTCGCTGCCCGCGAAGTAGCCGCCCGTTCGCGGTGCCGGGGCCGGGTCGCGCGACCAGCCCCGCGTCAGGCGATCGGCGCGAACCTGGCCGTGAAGTGCCGCAACGCCGGCGGTTCCTCGACGATCCGATAGCCCGGGAGGTCCGCCGCGCCGGCCTTGACCCGTTCGGCGACCTCGATGACGTAGTCGATGTGGCTCTGGGTGTAGGTCCGCCGCGGAATGGCCAGGCGGACCAACTCCATCGCCGCCGGTTGCTCCGAGCCGTCCGGGTGCCGCCCGAACATCACCGAGCCGATCTCGCACGAGCGGATGCCGCCCGCCTCATACAGCTCGACGGCGAGGGACTGGCCGGGGTAGGCGAGCGGGGGGATGTGCGGCAGCAGCGACCTGGCGTCGATGTAGACCGCATGGCCCCCGGCGGGCATGAGACACGGAATCCCCATGGCCACGAGCGCGTCGGCGAGATAGGCGGTCGAGCGGATCCGATACCGCAGGTAGTCCTCGCTGACGACCTCCCGCAACCCCTGCGCGAGCGCCTCGAGATCGCGGCCGGCCAGACCGCCATACGTCGGGAAGCCCTCGGTGAGGATGAGCAGATTGCGGCACTGCATGGCGAGGTCGTCGTCGTTCAGCGCGAGCCAGCCGCCGATATTGCCCATCGGGTCCTTCTTCGCCGACATTGTCATCCCGTCGGCGAGCCCGGCCATCTCGCGGATGATGTCGGGGATGGCGTCCCGGTCCCGTCCCGGCTCACGGGTCTTGACGAACCACGCGTTCTCGGCGAACCGGCAGGCGTCGAGGAAGAGCGGCTTGCCGGCCGCGCGGCAGACGTCGGAGACCGCGTGGAGGTTCTCGAGGGAGACCGGCTGACCACCGCCGGAGTTGTTGGTGATCGTCATCATGACGACGGGGACGGCGTCGCCGCGGTCGGCGAGCAGCGCCTCGAGGCGGGCGACGTTCATGTTGCCCTTGAACGGATGGTCCGCGGTCGGGTCGTGCCCCTCGTCGATGACGAGGTCGACCGCCTCGGCGCCGGTGTATTCGATATTGGCGCGGGTTGTGTCGAAATGGGTGTTGCTCGGGACGACCCTCCCGGGCCCACCGAGGACCTGGAAGAGGATGCGCTCGGCGGCCCGGCCCTGGTGCGTCGGGATGACGTGGCGATAGGGAAACAGCTCCTGGACGGCGTCCTTGAAGACGAAGTAGCTCGGGGATCCGGCATACGACTCGTCACCGTGCTGGATCGCCGCCCACTGGTCGCGGCTCATGGCGCCGGTCCCGGAGTCGGTGAGCAGGTCGATCAGGACGTCGTCCGCGTGGATCTGGAAGAGGTTGTAGGCCGCGTCGGCCGCCTTCGCGCGGCGCTGCGCGGCGGTCGTCATCCGCAGCGGCTCCACGCTGTGGATCCGGAACGGCTCGAACACGGTGCGGAACTCGACGTCGCTGTCAGTCACGCGTGAGACGCTAGCGCAGTCCGGTCGGCGGGCCGTCACGCGAGCGATGCGCGCGACGGGGCCGGACGTCGTAGGTTTGACAAGGACAAGCCGGTGCGGGGCCTCAGGGGGCGTCGGGCGGCACGGCATACGAAGGGATCACTATGCAACCGAAGCGTCGTGGAGTCGGCGCGTTGATCAGCGGGCTCGTGCTCATGCTGATCGTCGCACCGGTCGTGTTCGGCGTCGGCGTCTGGTATGGCGCCAAGCACCTCTCTGATGTGGCGGACAGCGCGGTCAGCGTCAGTCAGGGCGGGAGCGTCAAGCTCGCCGCCGAGGAGAAGGTGTTCGTGATGGTCGACGTGGGTCCGAGCAGCAAGAGCGGGTTCTCCGTCGACAGCAACGGGGGGACCTTCCAGTCGTGCGAGGTGACCAGCTCCGCCGGAGCGGCGACGGCCTCGACGGACACCAGCGTGCTGCGCGTCACCTACCAGGGGCGGACCTACGAGAGCGCCGGCGTCTTCACCGCGCCGAGCGCGGGCGACTACGCGATCTCGTGCGCCGCCGGGCCCACGAAGGTCATCACCGGGGACGCCGCGGGCAACTTCGCCGGCGGGACCTTCATGCCGGTCCTCGTCGGCTTCGGGATCGCGACCCTGGCCGGCTTGCTCGGCCTGATCCTGACGATCGTCGGCATCGTCAAGCTCGTCAGGTCCGGCCGCGAGCGCAGCGCCTACGCCATGCAGCAGGGCGGGGGTTACGGCCAGCCCGGCTACGCCCAGTCGTATGCCGGACAGCCGTCCTACGGCCAGCAGGCGCCGCCACCGCCGGCGCAGACCTACGGCGGGCAGCCGACCTACGGACAGGCGCCGCCACCTCCGTCCACGCCGGGGTATGGGACGCCGCCCCCGCCGCCGAACTACCCGCCGCCGCCCAGCCCCACCGACCGAGGAGAGCAGTCATGAGTGGTCAAGACCCAGGCGCGTATGGCGAGACCTCCGGCCCACGGGACGGGGAGTCGCAGGGCTATCGGCCGATCCCGACGCCGCCCCCTGCGGGGGCGCAGCCGCCCGCGCCGAGCGCACCGATGCCGGCGGCGAGCCGGTCGGCGTCCGTGCCCGACCAGGGGCGGCACGCGGGAGCCGGCCAACTCGACCGCATGGGTGGGGTCATGGCCGCCGCGATGCCGGTCGCGACGATCGTGTTCATCCTGCTCGGCTTCCTCGCGCACGCCTGGGCCTGGGCGTGGGTCGTCTTCCTCATTCCGCCGGCCCTGATGGCCTACCGGCGCGGCTCCCGCGGCTGACGATCCGGGCGGGTCCGAGAGGCGGCGCGGGGGTCAGTAGCCGATCGCCCAGTCGGCGAGCAGGCCGCGCAGGTACTGCGCCTGACCGATGTGCGCGACGGCGTCGTCGATCGTGCTGATCAGTCGGACACCGCGCGTGACCGGCGGGTCCCAGCGACGGTCGACGATGTCGTCGAGGTCGGTCGCCGACAGCCCGCCGACGTAGTCGCACGCCCGGTCCACCACGGCCCCGAGGTAGCCCTCCAGCAGCCCGGGGTCCTCCACCCGGACGGCGGCGATCTCCGCCGGGCCGTCCCCGAAGCCCATCGCGTCGGCGGGACGATCGAGCCCGAACCGGTCCACCCAGCCGGCCGATCGCCAGACATCCTGGGTGCCGGCGAGTTCGGCGACCTGGAGATCCTGCTGGCGCGCCGCATGCCAGATCAACCAGGCGATCGAGCTGTGCCGACCGTCGGGCATCCGGTTGAGGGTCTCGGGGTCGATCCCGGCCAGCGCCTGCCGGGCGCTGTCGATGGGTCGGCGGGCGGCGTCGATGAGGAGGTCGCGGTGGTCCATGCCCCAAGCCAAGCCGGGCCCGCGGTCGGGCGCAAGGGTCACCCGAGCAGGTCGAGACGGTCCAGGAGCGCGACGGTGTCCCGGATGCCGTGTTCCGCCCGAGCCTGGCGGCCGAGGGCGGCGGCGCGATCGGCATACGCCCCGGAGCTGAGGGCGGTGAGGATGGCGGCCAGGCGCGCCGGCGTCAGATCGTGGATCGACACCGGCGCCGGGCCGAGACCGAGGGTGTGCAGGCGAGCGGCGTGATAGGGCTGGTCGACCCCGAACGGCACCCCGGCACTGGGGACGCCCGCGCGCAACCCGGCCCACGTCGTTCCGGCGCCGGCATGGTGGACCGCGGCCGCCATCCGCGGCAGGAGCCAGTCATGCGCCACGGGCCGTATGCCGAGCACACCCGGCGCGATGTGTCCGGCCGGGGTGTCGTCGTCCACGAGCGTGATGACGCGGCGCCCGGCGAGCCCCGCCGCGGCGGCGACCAGACCCGGCCCCTCGGCGCCGAGCAGCGGGGTCATGCTGCCGAACCCGACATAGACCGGGAGCGGACCGGCCGCGAGGAAGGCCCCGATCTCGGCCGCGATCCCGGGGTCGGGCGCGGGGACGGTCTCGGGGACGAGGTGGCTGGTCTGGTGGGTGCCGGGCGGCCAGTCCGGGGCGGGCGGGACCAGGAGCGCGCTGGCGGCCACGACGATCGGATGCCGGTCGGCGGCCGTCGTCCGGGCGGCGAGGCTCTGGCGGCGGGGCAGGCCGAGGTGCGCGCGGGCGAGCCGGGCGGCCGGGGACCCCAGCCCGGTGGCGATCCGCCAGCTGAGGCGGGTCCCCCACCGGTCGTATGCCGGGACGCCCCGGAAGAAGTCGGTGCCGAAGTGGGACTCCCGACGGCTGGTCGGGAGCTGGCCGGTGTGCAGGATCGTCACCGGTCGGCAGCCGCGGCCCTCGGCCAGGGCGGTGGCGAGGTCGCGCGAGAGGACACCGGAGAGCAGCGTGTCTCCCTCCTCGCACGCGGCCAGCGCGGTTCGGGCGACGTCGGGCGCGATCCGGGCGACCCACGCGCGCAGGGCGAGGGCCTGGGCGGTGGGGCGAGCGGCATACGCCCGGCCCCGGCGCCCCCGGACGAGGTCGGCGGCGTCGCGGCTGTCGACGGGGATGCCGACCGCCCGCGCCCCGAGCGCCTCGACGACCGGGACGAGGTCGGCGCAGGCGACGACGCTCGCGTCGACCCCCGACCCGGTCAGTTCTGCGGCGAGCGCGGCGAGGGGCTGGACGTCCCCTCGGGATCCGAGGGCCAGAGCGACGACAGCCACGTCGATGACTGTACGCACGTCGCGCCCGCGCCGATGCCGTCCCACGATGCCGCCGAGGTCTGGTGGTCGGACCGAGGTCGCACGATAGGAGGTACGACCTCGGTCCGACCACCAGACCTCAGGAGTGCGGCGTGGGTCGAGCCGGTGGGGCCGGTGGGCCGGTGGGGTTGGCGTCAGCCGACGGAGACGGCCGCGCCGCAGACCTCGCCGGTGCGCCAGTTGAACGCCGAGCCGGTGAGGTAGTCGGTGCCGCTCTGGTCGCCGGTCGACGCCGCGACCGCGACGTCGCCGTTGGCGTCGCTCTTCTTCAGCCCGGCGTAGACGCCGGTCAGGTTGTCGCCGATGGCGACGCTCCAGTACTGGCCGGCGGCGGCGCCGTCCACGGTGAGCGAGACGGCGATGCGGCCGGCCGACGGGGTGCCGGACAGGGTGATCGTCGAGCCGAGCGTGCAGCCGGAGACGTTGACCGAGGCGGGGACGGCGGCGCTCGCGGCGGGGGCGATCGCGAGGGCGGCGCCGACGAGGGCGGCGGAGGCCGCGGCGGCGGCGGTGAGACGACGGGACATCGTGGGGACCTTCCGTTGGGCGTGTGGTGCCGGACGGCTGACGTGATCCGGTGTCTGCGCGCCGCCGGGCACCCGGCAACCGCGGCGCTCGCGGAGTGAGACGCCTCCGGGGTCGACCTGAGTTCGCGCGCAAAGCCTTTTCCGCGGAAGGCGAACGCGCGTCTGCGCTCACAGGAGGGGCACAGCCGGTGCACACGAGGGGGCGCGGTGGCGACGGCACAGTGGGTGGTGACCGGAACGGCATACGACCAAGGAGCCATCGTGACCGCAGTGAACACCCCCCAGGACAGCACGACCGCGTGGTCGACCTCGTCGGGCGCGGACGCCGTCGAGCGCTACCGCTACCTGCTGCGGACGGCCTCCCCGGACAAGCTGGAGCAGGCGCACGAGCAGGCGTTCGCCGCGATGTCCCCCGCGGAGCGCCAGCAGGTGCTCGAGGCGCTGGCTCGCACCTCGGAGGTCCCCGCCGATGCGTCCGCGCCGGCTCTCGCCCGAGCGGCCACCCGGCTGGAGGTCCGGCAGCCGGGGTCCCTGCAGAGCGTTCTGGGGAACCTGGGGTCGGCCGGGACCGGCCGGACCCTCCTCACCGGGCTCGCCGCCGGCGTCCTCGGCTCGGCTGTATGGGGCGCCCTCACCGGCGGTGACGGCCTCGGCGGCCGGCCGGGCTTCCTCGCCCGGCTGCTCGGTCTCGGTCACGGCGGCTTCGGTGGGGGTGGCTTCGGCGGCGGCTGGGGCGGCGGCCCCGGCGGTCACGGGGGCTTCGGTGGGGGCGGCTTCGGCGGCGGACCCGGAGGCGGCTGGGGCGGTGGCCCCGGTGGCCCGGGTGGCCCGGGTGGCCCCGGTGGCCCCGGTGGGTTCTGAGACGGTCGGCCCCCAGCCCTGCGGGGGATCCCTACCTCGTCAGTGACTGGGGCGCCGGCGGTAGCGTCGGAGCGTGCCGTGGACGATCCCCGAGTTCGAGATGTTCCGCCACCCCGGCCTGCTGCGCCGTCTCGCCCGCGCCCGAGGTCGGGTGCACACGACAATCGCCCGCCTCGACGCCACCGTCGCCACCAGCCCCGAGCCGATCCCGTATGCCGATCGGCTCGCCCTCCGCTTCCGCCCCGCCCGCCGCGGCACCACCTGGGGCCGCGCCCACACCTGCGCGTGGTTCCACGTCACCGGTGACGTGCCCCCGGCAGGTGAGGTTTCTGCGGAGGGGGAGGGCACGGCATACGGGCTGGTCCTCGACACCGACGGCGAGGCGCTGGTGCGCGACGACAGCGGCGCGGTCGTCGGGATGGTCACCAGCCGGCTCACCCCGCTCGAGCGCCACACCCCCGCCCGCGCCAAGACGCTGCTGCGCCTGACCCCGCAGCTGCGCGCGCGGTGCGTTCGCGACGGGCGGCTCAGCCTGTGGCTGGACGCCGGCTTCAACGGAAAGCTGGTGCAGCCGTTCGGGATTGCCCGCGTGCGCCGCCTCGACCTGGTCCGGATCGACCCCGCCGCCGAGGCCGCGTATGCCAATCTGCTCACCGTCGCCTACGCCTCCCTCCGCGCCGGCACCCACGCCCGGACGTATGCCGAGTCCCTCGACCGCGCCTTCCGCGCCGCCGACCGGAGCGACTGGGCGGCCGTCTCCGGCGCGCTGGCCCCGGTCCTCGGCGGTCGGCCCGATGACTCCGTCGCCCTGACCGGGCTCGGTCATGCCCATCTCGACATGGCCTGGCTGTGGCCGATCCGGGAGACCCGCCGCAAGGCGCACCGGACCTTCCGCGCCCAACTCGACCTCCTCGACGCGTTTGCGGACCTGCGCTTCGGCGCCAGCCAGCCGCAGCAGTTCGCCTGGGTCGAGCGGGACGACCCGGAGCTCTTCGCCCGGATGGTCGCCGCCGAGGCCGCCGGGGTGCTGGAGCTCCAGGGCGGCTTCTGGGTCGAGCCCGACACCAACCTCCCGAGCGGGGAATCCCTTGTCCGCCAAGCGATTCACGGCCAGCGCTACTGGTCGACCCGGTTCGGCCACCGAGTGACGACCTGCTGGCTCCCCGACGCCTTCGGCTACTCCGGGGCCCTCCCGCAGATCCTCCGCGGCGCCGGGATGGACACCTTCCTCACCATCAAACTCGCGTGGAACGAGCACACCGACTTCCCGCACCGCTCGTTCGTGTGGGAGGGGATCGACGGGAGCGAGGTGCTGGTGCACATGCCGCCCGAGGGCACCTACACCTCGACCGCCACCGGCCTCGCGCTCGGCACCGCCCGCGACGGCTACCCGGAGCGGGACATCGCCCCGATCGCGCTGGTCCTCTTCGGCACTGGCGACGGCGGCGGCGGGCCGAGCGAGGTCCACGTCGAGGTCGCCCGCCGCGGCGCCCACCTGCTCGGCCTGCCGCGGCTGACCCCGGGCACGGCGAGCGACTTCTTCCGCGCCCTCGCCGGCCATCGCGACCGGCTCCCGCGTTGGCGCGGTGAGCTCTATCTGGAGAAGCACCAGGGCACCCTGACCACCCAAGCGGCGATCAAGGCCGGCAATCGCCGCCTGGAGCACGCCCTCCACGACCTCGAATACATTGCCGCGCAGTCGGTTTCAGCCGGCCGCGGCGAGTGGCCCGGTGCCCTGCTCGATGCCGCGTGGGAGGAGTTCCTCCTCCACCAGTTCCACGACATGCTGCCCGGGTCCTCGATCGGACGGGTGCACGCGGAGTCGCGATCGGCATACGAACGGATCGGCGCGGTCGTCGCGGAGGCGACCACGGCTACCCTCGCCGAGGATCCCGCGCTCCCGCTCGCCTATGTCAACACCACGCCGGTCACCCGCGCGGGTTTCGTTGCGAGAGAGGGGATGTGGTGGCGCCACGACGCCCCGCCGTTCGCGACCGTCCCCCTCCGCCCGTATGCCGCGCCCACCCCCGACCCGCTCGGCGCCGACGGGGACGCGATGTGGAACGACCGGCTGAGGGTCGAGTTCGCCGCGGACGGCACGATCCGCTCGCTGGTCGACCGTGGCAGCGGGCGCGAACACGCTCGCGGCGCCCTCGGACGGCTCGTCGTCCACCGTGATCCGTGGACCTTCTTCGACGCCTGGGACATCAAGGAGGACTACCTCACTCGGCGCCGGGAGGACCTCGTCCCGCACGCCCATGAGACCTTCCGCGACGGCCCGCGGATCGTGCGACGGCAGGAATTCCGCCATGGGGACAGCGTGATTCGCCAGGATGTCGTCCTCACCGAGGGCGCGGACCTGGTCCGCTTCGAGACGACGGTCGACTGGCACGAGCGACTGCGGATGTTGCGGGCCGAGTTCGAGCCCGAGGCCTGGGCGGACCAGGTCGCCTGCGAGATCCAGTTCGGGCACATCCTGCGATCCACCCGCGACGACACCCCGCAGGAACGCGCGCAGTTCGAGATCTGCGCCCACCGGTGGCTCGACGTCACCGACCCGCGCGGCTTCGGCTTCTCCCTCCTCAACGACGGCAAGTACGGCCACCGCGCCAAGGGCCGGCGCCTCTCGCTCAACCTCCTGCGCGCACCGATCTATCCGGATCGCACCGCCGACCGCGGCCGGCACACCTTCACGTATGCCGTGCACCCCCACGAGGGCGTCCTCGGCCCCTCGACCACCCGGCACGCCCGCGACCTCAACGCCCCGACCGTCCTCGCCCGGGTGCCGGTCGCCGACCCGGCGTTCGTCGTCGCGCCCGAGGGCGTCCTGCTCGACACGGTCACCCTCGACCCGGCCTCAGGGGACCTGATCCTGCGTCTCTACGAGGCCAGCGGAGCGCCCTGCGTCGCCTCCGTCAGCGTGACCTCGTCGTCAGCGGCCGACGCGGCGGCAGCCCGCCGCGTCACCCTCCTCCTCGACGACCTCGGGCCGGCCGATCTCGACCGAATCCCGTTGCACCCCTTCGAGATCGTCACGCTCAGAGTTCCACGACCGACCACGCCGGCCCGTCCAGGGTGATCGTCCCCGCCCCGACCGGCACGTCCACCGGCGCGTCGGCGGAGTTGAGCGCCAGAGCGATCCGCCCCCCGCCCCCGCTCAGCTCGACGACGATCGACTCGTTCGCCAGATGCGTCACCGCCAGCGCGGCCCCCACCAGCCACGGATGCGTCCGCCGGAGGTGGATCAGCCGCTGATACTCCTCGAACACCGGCCGCCCGAACGGCAACAGCCCGCTTGGTGATTCCGGGAACGGCGGCCGCACCGCGTCGTCACCGGTCGATCCGTCGGTCTTCTCGCCGGTGAAGCCCTGCTCGTCCCCGGCATAGATCGACGGCACCCCGGGCAGCGTCAGCAGCAGCGCCGCGGCCAGCCCCACGTGCCGCGGATCGGCGATCTTCGTCGCGATCCGGGTCACGTCGTGGTTGCCCACGAAGGTCAGCGGCCGGAACACCGCGTCGAACTCCGCATGCCGCCCGAGCGCGTGCGCCAGCTCATAGAAGTTCGCCTCGTTCAGCGAGCTCCAGATCGCCTTCCACAGCTCGTACTGCGTCACCGAGTCCACCCCGGAGCGGCGCACGAAGTCGACATAATCCCCGTGGATGACCTCGGCGACGATCCAGCAATCGGGGTGCGCCGCCCGCACCCGCGCGACGATCGGCGCCCACACGTCCGGCCCAGCGGCATACGCCGCATCGAGCCGCCACCCGTCGATGCCCCGGTCGAGCCAGTGGATCATCACCGCGGCGACGTAGTCCTGCACCGGCGGGTGCCCGAGGTCGAGTTCGACGAGGTCGAGGTTGCCCTCGAAGCCCCGAGGGTACCCATCGACCCACCGGATCCACTGCCCCGCAGGCGAATCCGGTCCGTCGGCGAGCGCCTTCCGGACGACCGCGTGGTCCTCGCTGACGTGGTTGAAGACCCCGTCGAAGAGCAGCCGTATGCCGCGCTCCCGCGCCGCCGCGATCAACGCGTCGGCATCCGTGTCGTCGCCGAGCCGCCCGTCGATCCGGTGGTGATCGAGCGTGTCGTAGCCGTGGGTCCGCGACGCGAACACCGGCGCGAGGATGACCCCGTTGGCGCCCAGCTCGATGACGTAATCGAACCATCCGTTCACCCGGCCGAGCCGGTGCTCGACGTGGTCGATGGCCGCCCGCTCCGCCCCGACGAATCGCAGCGGATAGCAGTGCCACCAGATCACGCTGTCGGCCCACGGCATACGGACTCCTCTCGACGCGCCCATCGTCCCACTTCGTCCTCCCACCCCCGTCGAGAGGTCACACAAGGGGCGTCGAGAGATCATTTGATCTCTCGACGGGGTTTGTTCGACCTCTCGACGGGATCAACCGAAAGGATGACCCGCGCCCGTGGAGCCGGTCCGCGCCGATGGCGACCATGGAAGGGACAACAACGACCCCCCGCAGAAGGAGCGCCACCCATGCGCACCACCCTCGTCCGTTCCGCCGCCGCCTGGACCGGCATCGGCCTCGCCGGCGGCCTCTACGACCGCGAGCTGACCAAGCACAACGGCCTGGCCGGCACCCGTGACCTCGCCGGCACCCAGCTCGCCGTCGTCCACACCCACGCCCTCACCCTCGGCACGCTGGTCCTGCTCCTCCTGCTCGTCCTGCTCGCCCAGTTCCGCGGCCTGGGCACCGACCGCCGCTTCCGCTGGGGCGTCGGCCTCTGGCAGGGCGGCCTCGCGCTGACCACCGCCGGGATGCTCGTCAAGGGCACCCTCCAGGTCACCGACACCGCCGGCTACGACTCCCCCGCTCTCGCCGGCGTCTCCGGCCTCGGCCACATGACCCTCACCGCCGCCTTCGTCCTGATCTTCCTCGCGCTCGGCCGCGCTGTCCGCGAGACTGGCGAGGTGCCCGCGGCGACGCGGGAGCAGGTGTCCGTATGACGTCCCCCACCGACTCCAGAACAGGCCACCGCCCGATGTCCGCCACCCCCGCCGGCTCCCCCGGGAGCATCGCCGAACCGGTGAATCCGCGCCGGTGGTTCGCCCTCGGCATACTCGCCGCGGGGTTGGCCATGATCGTCCTCGACGGGACGATCGTCGGCGTCGCGCTGCCGCGGATCATCGCCGACCTCGGCCTCGACCTCACCGACGCCCAGTGGGTGAACAGCCTCTACTCGATGATCTTCGCCGCGTTGCTGCTCACCTTCGGCCGGGTGGCCGATCGCTGGGGCCGCCGCCGGATCTTCGTCGCGGGCGTCGTCGTCTTCGTCGTCGGCAGCGTCGTCGCCGGGCTCGCCGGCTCCGCCGCCGCCCTCATCGCCGCCCGGGCTCTCCAGGGCGTCGGCGGCGCGATGATCCTCCCCACCACCCTCTCCAGCGTCAACGCGACCTTCCGCGGCGAGGACCGCGCGGCCGCCTTCGGCGTCTGGGGTGCCGTCATGGCCGGCGCCGCCGCGATCGGCCCGCTGCTCGGCGGCTGGCTGACGACGAGCTTCGACTGGCGCTGGATCTTCTATGTCAACGTCCCGATCGGGGTCCTCATCCTCGCCGGCACGGCGTATGCCGTCACCGAGTCCCGCGGCGCCCCCGGCGGCCCCGGCGTCGACGTCGACGGCCTCCTCACCAGCGGAATCGGCTTGTCGCTCTTCGTCTTCGCGCTCATCGAGGGCCGCTCCCTCGGCTGGCGGACGCCCGCCTCGGACTTCACCGTCTTCGGGCTGACCTGGCCGAAGACCGCGCCGATCAGCATCATCCCGGTCGCGTTCGCCGTCGCGGCCGTCTTCCTCGGGCTGTTCGTCCTCTGGGAGCGCCACCGCGCCCACAACGGCCGTGACGCCCTCCTCGACCTCACCCTGTTCCGCGTCCCGACGTTCACCTGGGGCAACCTGACCGCCCTGACCGTCGCCGCCGGCGAGTTCGCCCTCGTCTTCCTCCTCCCGCTCTATCTCGTCAACGTCCTCGGCCTCGACATCATGGGCGCCGGTTTCGTCCTCGCCGCCATGGCGATCGGTGCCTTCCTCTCCGGCGCCTCCGCCCGGCATCTGGCCGCCCGGATGACCCCGTCGAGCGTCGTCGTCCTCGGCCTCTCCCTCGAACTCGCCGGAGTCGCCGCGACCGCCCTCCTCCTCGGGCCGAGCACCTCGCCCTGGCTGATCGCCCTCCCGATGGCGGTCTACGGCGTCGGCCTCGGCCTCGCGTCCGCGCAGCTGACCAGCCTCGTCCTCGGGGACATCCCCGCGGCCCAGTCGGGCTCGGCGTCGGCGACGCAGAGCACCCTGCGCCAGATCGGCTCGGCGCTCGGCTCGGCCGTCGCCGGGACCGCGCTGGCCGCCGCGTTGACCGGCCGCCTTCCGGGCGACCTCGCCCCGATCCACGCTCTGCCCGCCCAGGCCGCCGGGCAACTCGCCTCCGGGACGGTCGACAGCGCCGGCGGGCTGATCGCCAGCCTGCGCGCCCAGGGCACGACCGGCAAGCTCGGCGAACTCGGCCCGAGTGTGACCGACGCCCTCGCGGGCGGATTCGCCGGGGCCACCCGTTCCGCCGTCCTCGTCGCCGCCCTCTTCCTCGCCCTGGGTCTGCTCGGCGCGCTGCGGGTGCGCGCCGCCACCCGCGGCCGGTGACGCAGCGCCACCCGGGCGGGGTGACCCGGCCGCAGCCAGGCGAGGTGACCCGGCGCGCGGCGGCCAAGCGGCAGCCAGTCGCGGTGACCAAGCGGCAGCCAGGCGAGGTGACCCGGCGCGCGGCGGCCCGGATGCCGCGAGCTGGGCGCAGCGGCATACGTCCTCGTGCACCCCGAGAGCTACCGCCTGGTAAGTCGGGTGATCACCCCACTTACCAGGCGGTAGCTCGTGCGTTGACCGGTGCCCCGGCCGGGACCCGAGGTGCCACGCCCCGGCGACGTCGGCGCTCGGCATTCCGCGCTAGCGTCACCGTCATGGAGCGGGCGCTGCGGACCCTGACCGTGCTCCAGCACGGCCTGTTCGTCGCGCTCGCCGGGGTCTGCCTGGCCCGCTCGCTCGCCACCGGGACGGCTCCGTTCCCGGTCGTCGCGCTCACCGTGGCCCTCCTGGCCTGGTATGCCGCCGGCGCCCGCGCCGCCCGCCGCCACCCCGCCGCGGAGCTCACCGGCGCCGGGCCGGGTCGCGCCGGGACGCTGTGGTTCCTCGGGCTGACCGCGATCTGGCTCGCGCTGGTCGCGGTCTCCGCCGAGAACGTGTGGCTCGCGTTCAGTCTGTGGCTTCTCGCCGGTCACTTCCTCCCGGCCCGCCTCGGCCTGGCGTATGCCGCGGCCACCCTCGCCGTCGTCGTCCTCGCGCCGTGGTGGGCCACCGACGCGTTCACGGTGGCCGGCGTCGTCGGCCCGGTCATCGGGGCGGCGTTCGCGCTCGCCGTCTCCCGCGGCCAGGTCGCGCTGGCCCGCGAGGGCATCGAGCGGTCCCGGCTGGTGCGCTCGCTCGTCTCCGCGCAGGAGGAGACCGAGGCGCTGCACGCCGAACTCGCTCTCGCCCAACGCGAATCCGGGGTGCTCGCGGAGCGGACCCGGCTCTCTCGCGACATTCACGACACCCTCGCCCAAGGCTTCTCCTCGATCGTCCTCCTCGCCCGCGCCGGCGAGGCGGCCCCCGACGGCGCGGCCGTCCAGACCCTGCTCGGCCAGATCGAGCGCACCGCCGCGGCCAATCTCGACGAGGCCCGCCGGGTCGTCGGGGCCCTCGCCCCGCGCGATCTCGACGGCACCGGCCTGACCGCCGCGCTGCGGCGGATCCTCGACGCGTTCGGGGAGGAGACCGGCGTCCGGACCGACCTGCGCGTCGACGGTGACCTCGCCGCGCTGCCGACCACCGCCGAGGTCGCCCTCCTCCGCACCGCGCAGGGGGCCCTCGCCAACGTCCGCCGCCACGCCCACGCGAGCCGCGTCGTGGTCTCCCTCAGCGAACTCGACGACTCCGTCCACCTCGACATCGTCGACGACGGCGTCGGCTTCGACCTCGCAGCGCAGGCCCGGGCGGCGGCGCCGACGTCCGCGGGCGGGTACGGCCTCCCGTCGACGCGCGCCCGGCTGCGCGAGCTCGGCGGCGACCTCGTCGTCGAGTCCGCGCCGGGCGAGGGCACCGCATTGAGCGCGCACCTCCCGCTCACTCCGGCTCCGGCGCAGCGCACCGAGGGGGCGACGGGATGACCGAGGGCGGGGACGTCGGCCCGGCGGCCGGCGGCGCAGACGCGGGCGCCGCGGCGGGTGGCGCGACCAGCACCCCGGCCGGGCCGGCAGCTCGGCCGGTGCGGGTCCTGATCGTCGACGATCATCCGGTCGTCCGGGCCGGCCTGCGGGCCCTGCTGACCACCCAGCCCGCGCTCGAGGTCGTCGGTGAGGTCCCCGACGCCACCGCCGCCCTGGACGCCGTCGCCGCGGGCTCGCCCGACGTCGTCCTGTGCGACCTACGCCTCGGGGACGGGGCCGACGGGGTCGCGGTGACCGCGGCGGTCCGCGCGCTCGGACCCGACGCGCCCGCGGTGGTGATCCTCACGACATACGACCACGACGCCGACATCGTCCGCGCGGTGGAGGCGGGCGCCGCCGGCTATCTCCTCAAAGACGCTGCGCCGCAGGACATCGTCACCGCGATCCTTCGGGCGGCCGCGGGTGAGACGGTCCTTTCGGCGCGTCTGACCCAGCGGGTCGTCGACACGATGCGCACCCGCCGCGCCGGCCTGAGCGAGCGCGAGTTGGACGTCCTCGACCGCGTCGCCGCCGGCCGCTCCAACCGCGAGATCGCCCGCGACCTGTTCGTCAGCGAGGCGACCGTCAAGACCCATCTCACCCACGCCTTCGCCAAGCTCGGCGTCGACAGCCGCACCGCCGCCGTCGCCGCCGCCCGCGCCGCCGGCCTGCTCCGCGAGTCCTGACCCAGGGAGTCAAGGATCCGGGTCGACGCGCGCCTCCTGGCGTCCACCAGCGACTCCGCGGGCAGAGACACGCCGTGGGAGGCATCGGCATACGGCGTGTCTGTGCCCGCGGACGGGAAAACCCGGCCGGGGACCGAGCCCGCTGGGGCAGACTGTGGCGGTGTTCCTGACGATCTCGACGACTCATGAGCCGGCGACCGATCTCGGATACCTCCTCCACAAGCACCCCGACCGCGTCCAACGCTTCCCCCAGAGCTTCGGCACCGCGACCGTCTGCTACCCCGAGGCGACGCCCGACCGGTGCACGGCCGCCCTGATCCTCGACGTCGACCCCATCCGCCTGGTCCGCGCGCGCGGGCGCAGTTCACCCGACTTCTCGCTCTCCCACTACGTCAACGACCGCCCGTATGCCGCGTCCTCCCTCCTCGCGGTCGCCCTCGCCGACGTCTTCGGCACCGCCCGCGCGGGCCGGTGCGCGGCCCGTCCCGATCTCGTCGACGTGGCCCTGCCGCTGGAGATCGTCGTCCCGGTCCTGCCCTGCCGCGGGGGCCCGGACGTCGCCCGGCGCATCCTCGAACCCCTCGGCTGGAGCGTCGCCGCGACCCCCATCCCGCTCGATCCCGCCTTCCCCGAGTGGGGCGACTCGCGCTACGTCCGGCTCGAACTCACCGGCGACCAGCGCCTCGCCGACGCCCTCAACCAGCTCTACGTCCTCCTCCCCGCACTCGACGAGGCGAAGCACTACTGGCAGGGGCCGGACGAGGTCGACAAGCTGCTGCGCTCCGGCTCCGGCTGGCTCGCGACCCACCCCGAACGCGACCTCATCACCCGGCGCTACCTCGGCCGGCGCGCGGCCCTGACCCAGGACGCCCTCGCCCGGCTCGCCGAACTCGGCGACGACCTCGACACGGCCGTCGAACCCGACGACGACGAAGAGAGCCGGCAGCCGGCGCCCGCGCGGGTGCCCCTGAACACCCAGCGGCACGACGCCGTCCTCGACACCCTGCGTGGCCTCGGCGCCGGCACCGTCGTCGACCTCGGCTGCGGCTCCGGGCAACTCCTGCGCCGCCTCCTCGCGACCCCCGGCTTCACCCGCGTCGTGGGCTGCGACGTCTCGGTCCGTTCGCTTCGGTTCGCCGCCCGCGCCCTGCACCTCGACACGATGACCGAGCACCAGTCGGAGCGGGTCGACCTGTTCCAGAGCGCGCTCACCTACGAGGACGACCGGCTCGCCGGGTTCGACGCGGCCGTGCTCATGGAGGTCGTCGAACACCTCGACCCCGCGCGCCTGCCCGCCCTCGAACGCGTCGTCTTCGGCGCCGCCGCCCCGGGGGCCGTCCTCGTCACCACCCCCAACCGGGAGTTCAACGCCCGTTACGAGAATCTCGTCGGCCTGCGCCACCCGGACCACCGATTCGAATGGGACCGTGCGGAGTTCGCGACGTGGGCGCGGGGGGTGGCCGCGGCATACGGGTATGCCGTCGACATCCGTGGCATCGGCGACGACGATCCCGACCTCGGTCGGCCGACGCAGATGGCGGTGTTCACCCGTGCCTGACCTGAGCACGCCCGACCCGACGAGCGGCGGGCCGGTGATCGGCATACCGGCGATGGGTCTGGTCGTCCTCGTCGGGGTGTCCGGCAGCGGCAAGTCGACCTTCGCCCGACACCACTTCCGCCCCACCGAGGTCCTCTCGAGTGACGTCTGCCGCGGCCTCGTCGCCGACGACGAGAACGACCAGTCCGCGACGCCGGACGCCTTCGACGTCCTCCACTACATCGCCGCCGCCCGGTTGCGGCGCGGTCTGCTCACCGTCGTCGACGCGACCAATGTCCAGCCGGCGGCCCGCGCCGAGTTGGTCGCACTCGCCCGTGACCACGACGTCCTCGTCGACGCGATCGTCCTCGACGTCCCGGAAACGGTTGCCGTGGAACGCAACCGGAGTCGGGCCGAGCGGGACTTCGGCCGGCACGTCGTCGCCCACCAACTGCGCGACCTGCGCCGATCACTGCCGCGGCTGGCGCGCGAGGGCTTCCGTCGAGTCCACGTCCTGCGCGGCCCCGAGGAGATCGAGTCGGCGACGATCACCCGGGAACGGGCCTGGAACGACCGGCGGGATCTGCACGGCCCGTTCGAAATCATCGGGGACGTCCACGGCTGCGCCGACGAACTGCGCGACCTGCTGACCACCCTCGGCTGGGTCGTCGACCTCGACGGCGACACCGCGGTCGGCGGGCACCACCCCGACGGACGTATGGCGATCTTCGTCGGCGATCTCGTCGACCGCGGCCCCGACACCCCGGGCGTGCTGCGGCTCGTCATGGGCCTGGTGGATGCGGGGAATGCCTTGTGCGTCACCGGGAACCACGAGGCCAAGCTCGTCCGCGCGCTGCGCGGGGGCAAGGTCACCGTGTCCCACGGCCTGGCCGAGTCGCTCGCCCAACTGGAGGCGCAGAGCACCGAGTTCCGGGCCGACGCCCTCGCCTTCATGGACCGGCTGCTCGCGCACTATGTCCTCGACGACGGCCGGCTCGTCGTCGCCCACGCCGGCCTCCCCGAGCACTACCACGGCCGGGCCTCCAAACGCGTGCGCGCCTTCGCCCTGTATGGCGACACGACCGGCGAGATCGACGAGTTCGGGCTCCCCGTGCGGCTGCCGTGGGCGCGCGACTACCGCGGCGCGGCGACGGTCGTCTACGGCCACACGCCGGTCCCCGAGGCCGAGTGGGTCAACAACACGATCTGCCTGGACACCGGGGCCGTGTTCGGCGGGGCGCTGACGGCGTTGCGCTACCCGGAGCGGGACCTCGTCTCCGTCCCGGCCGCCCGCGAGTACTACCCGCCCATTCGCCCCCTCGTGCCGGAGACCGCGCAGCGCGAGCCCGCCGTGCTGCGCCTGGACGACGTCACCGGGACCCGCTGGATCGCCTCCCCCAACGCGGGCAAGGTCAAGATCCCCGAGGAGAACGCCGCTGCGGCCCTGGAGATCATGAGCCGCTTCGCCGTCGACCCGCGCTGGCTGGTCTATCTCCCACCGACGATGTCGCCGGTCCCCACCGCCACCGAGCCGGGCTTCCTGGAGCACCCGGACCAGGCGTTCAGCGACTACGCCGCGTGGGGCGTCACCCACGTCGTGTGCGAGGAGAAGCACATGGGCTCCCGGGCGATCGCCGTGCTCGCCCGCGATTCCGCTGCGGCACAGCGCCGGTTCGGGGTGTCGGGGGAGATCACCGGCGTCGTCTACACGCGCACCGGTCGCGCCGTCTTCCCCGACACGACACCGCTGGTCGACCGGCTGCGCACCGCCGCCGCGCCGCTGTTCGCCGCGCTCGACACCGACTGGATCGCCCTCGACGGCGAACTGCTGCCGTGGTCGGCCAAGGCTCTCGACCTCATCCGGACGCAGTATGCCGCGGTCGGCGCCGCCGCTCGCGCCGGCCTTCCCGACGTGCTCACCGCCCTCGATGCGACCGCCGCTCGGGGCGGGGATGTCGGCGACCTCCGGGACCGGTTCGCCCGCCGGGCCGGCAACGCCGCCGCCTTCCGGGACGTCTACGCGGCCTACTGCCGGCCCACGCACGGACTCGACGGGATCACGTTCGCGCCGTTCCAGATCCTCGCGGGGGAGGGCACGGCATACGCGCTGACGCAGCCGCACCCGTGGCATCTCGACCGACTCGGCCGGCTCGACGACCCGATCCTCACGCCGACCCGGCACCGGTTCGTCGACCTCGCTTCGGCCGAGGATCGGGAGGCGGCGACGCGGTGGTGGCTCGACCTCACCGCCGGCGGGGGAGAGGGGATGGTCGTCAAGCCGGCGCACCTCGTCCCGGCGAACGTCCAGCCGGGTCTGAAGGTCCGCGGACGGGAATACCTGCGGATCATCTACGGCCCCGACTACACCGACTCGCTCGACGTCCTCGGTGACCGATTCCTCGGGAAGAAGCGCAACCTGGCCCGCCGCGAGCACGGCCTCGGCCTCGACGCCCTCGCCGGGTTCGTCGCCGGCGCCCCCCTGTGGCAGGTCCACCAGACGGTGTTCGCGATCCTCGCCCTCGAATCCGAGCCCGTCGACCCCCGCCTGTGACGGCCTCCGCCGTCAGGCCTGCGCGAAGGCGCGGACCTGGTCGAGCACCTCGGCCATCAACCGCTGCACCGCGAGGGTGTCATCGAGCGGCATGATCGGGCTCTCGGTCAGCCCCGCCGCGAGGCACTCACCGACATGGATGACCTCGAACTGATACCCGCCCGCGAACTCCAGTGTCTCGGGGGTCTTCTCGCGCCATACGGTCAGCGCGGGCGCCCGGTGGAAGCGCGGGTGGACATCGATCCATCCCGTCGTCCCGACGAGCATCATCCGCCCCGGACCGTATGCCGTGAACGCCCCCGACAGCGTCGCCGACCGACCGTCGCGGTAGCCGAGGAGCACCCCGAACTCGCCCTCGACCCCGGTCGGGAAGGTCCCGCCGACCGCATGGACGACGTCCGGGGTGCCGAGGAAGTGCTGGGCGAAGGAGAGGACATAGACGCCGAGGTCGAGCACCGCGCCCCCGCCGAGCGCCGGATCGAAGAGTCGGTCCGCCGCATCGAACGCCCGGAACGCCGTCAGGTCCCCCTGGACGCCGCGCAGGTCGCCGATGACCCCGTCGGCGATCAGCTGCCGGGCGTGGACGATCCCCGGGCTGAACCGGGTCCACATCGCCTCCATCGCGAACACCCCGGCGGCCCGGGCGGCGTCGATGATCCGCTCGGTGTCGGCGACGGTCGCGGTGAACGCCTTCTCGACGAGGATCGGCTTCCCGGCGGCGATCGCCGTCAGCGCGATGTCCGTGTGCTGCGGATGCGGCGTCGCGATGTAGATGGCGTCGATATCGGGATCGGCGGCGAGATCGGCATACGAGCCGTGTGCCCGCGGGATGCCGTGCTCGTCCGCGAACGCCTGCGCCCGCTCGAGCGAGCGCGACCCGACGGCGACGAGTTCGCCATTGGTCACCCCCGGGAACGCCTCCACCATCGCCGCGGCCATCCGGCCCGGTCCCGCGATACCCCACCTCACGTTCGTCATAGCTCCTCAGCCTAAGGTCGACCCGGTCACCCTCGCTCGGTCGTATGCCGTGAAAGGACTCGCGTGGACATCGAACGGATCGCCCGGGTTCTCGACCGCATCGGCGGCGGTCGCCAGGCGTCGCTGCGCGTGGCCCCGCCGGCGCGCGAGCAGCGGTCGGTGCGCCGCGCGTTCGGCCGGGTGGCCTGGCTCCTGGTGCTGCTGGTGCTCATCGGTGCCGGGGCGGTCGGGGAGGCGGTCGACCTCGTCCTCGCCGGCGACCGGATCTCGGGGTTCGTGTGGTGGCGTCTCGTCGTCGTCTTCCTCATCGCGACGACGCTGTTCTACTTCCTCTGGAGGGCCCGGCTCGGCTGGTGGTGGGCCTATTCCCGCCTGCGGCTGTTCAGCATCGTCTTCCCCGTCATCGCGGTCTCGACCTGCCTGATCCCCGGCCTGTATCCCGCGTGGATGGTCGTCGAACAGGTCGCCTTCTCGGCGGTGCTGCTCCTCGTCTTCTGGACGCTGACGCGCCCGTCGGTGCGCACGGCCTTCCGCCGTCCCGACCGCCTGACGGCGCGGCGCTGACGATGGGGTTCTAGGGTGGCTGGCGTGTCCTCCCTCCCCGCCCTCGCCGACGCCGACCGGGAGGGCTGGGCGGACCCGGGGGTCGAACTCGTCGCCCCGGGCGTCCACCGGATCCCGCTGCCGCTGCCGAGCGACGGTCTGCGCGCGGTCAATGTGTATGCCGTCGCGGCCGACGAGGGCTTGACGCTCATCGACGGCGGCTGGGCCATCCCGGCCGCCGAGGAGGCGCTGACGACCGCTTTGGGAGACATCGGGTTCGGGCTCGGCGACATCCGGCGCTTCCTGATCACCCACGGGCACCGCGACCACTACACGCAGGCGATGGCGGTGCGGCACCGACTCGGCCCGCGCGTCGCGGTGGGCGTCGCCGAGCAACCCAACATCGCCTGGTGCCATGATCTCGCCCACGGGGGCGACATCGAGCGCGCCGAACTCCCGCTGCTGCGCCGGGCGGGCGCGACCCGACTCGCCGACCGCGTCGCACGGCACCCGTTCGAGCCGCTGAACCCCCACGACTGGGACTTCCCCGACGCCTGGATCGGTGACGGCGAGCCGATCGCGATCGGGCCGCGCGTGGTGACGGCGCTGCATACCCCCGGGCACACTCGCGGTCATCTGGTCTTCCACGACGCGGCAGCCGGCCTGCTGTTCGCCGGCGATCACGTGCTCCCGCACATCACGCCGTCGATCGGTTTCGAGCCGATCCGGCTCGCGTCGCCGTTGCGGGCCTATCTCGCCTCGCTGGCCCTCGTCCGATCGATGCCGGACGCGCGCCTCCTGCCGGCGCACGGCCCGGCGACGGCCAGCGTCCACGAGCGGGTGGACGAGTTGCTCGCCCACCACGCGCAGCGTCTCGAGGAGACGCTACGCGCGCTCGAGGACGGCGCCGACACCGCGTATGCGGTCGCCGGCCGGCTCGGCTGGACCCGCCGGCACACGCCGCTGGGCGAACTGGATCCGTTCAACCAGGTCCTCGCGATCCTCGAGACGGTCGCCCATCTCGAGGTGCTCGCCGAACGCGGGCACCTCAGCGGAACCGACGTCGACGGCGTCCGGCGCTATCGCGCTCTCTGACGGGACCAGCGGCGAGCGGGGACGATCCCACCCGGGGCGGCACACGGCATACCTCGGATCAGGCGTCCGCGGTCTTGGTGTGATCGGTCCAGCCGGACGCATCCGGCGGGGTCGGGAGGTCCTTCTTGAACCGGATCATGTTGCCGGCCGGGTCGCGGAAGGCGCAGTCGCGGACGCCGTAGAACTGGTCCGCCGGCTCCTGCAGGACCTCGGCGCCGCTGGCCGCGACGCGCTCGAAGAGCCCGTCGACGTCGTCGGTGCCGAAGATCAGGGCGCCCAGCATGCCCTTGGCGAGCAGGTCGGCCATCGCCTCCTTGTCGGTCTCGCTCATGCCGGGGAAGATGCCGGTGTTCTGCAGGACGATCTCGAGCTCCGGCTGGGTCGGGGTCCTCAGGGTGCACCAACGGAATCCGCCGTTGCTGACATCGGTGTTGACGGTGAAGCCGAGGACGTCGCGATAGAAGGCGAGGGACTTCTCGTGGTCGTCGGTGAAGACGAAGACGTTGGCGACGGAGAGGCTGCTGACTGCTGCGGTGGTGTCCATGCCGATGACGTTAGACGGCCCCTTCACCTCCGCGCTTCTTCGAAACTGATCGCTTCGGCGTCGTCCGCACCGGGCGGGTGACCTGCTTGGCGATGCACCCCGGTATGCCGCGCAGCTCCTCGTGCGAGCGTGCCCGGTAGGCGCTCGGCGTCTCGCCCAAGAGCTCGGTGAGGTGGGCGTCAGTGTTCCAGCGGCTTGACGGTGATCGTCGTGATGGCGGTCGAGAGGCAGCCGGTCGTCTTGTAGGGGATGAACTTGGCGAGTGTGGACCCGGGGACATAGACGCGCAGGCCGTCGACCTTGGTGGGGCGGCAGGTGCTGGCCGGGTAGTTGTAGACGTCGACCATCTGGATCGGGCTCTGCGCGTACTGCCCCGGCGCCAGCGTGATCGTCGTGATCGTTCCCGGCTGCCAGGCGGCGCTGCGCCCGATCTGGGTGCCGTTGCCGTAGCCGACGTAGGAGACTCCGGGGTAGCCGCGGGTCCAACAGGTCGCGGTCGAGACATTGGTCAGACGCAGGTCGCCGACGGTGCTGCCGGCCGTCCCCTGGAGGTTGACCAGGCGCGCGGTGAGCGCCGAGTTCGTGCAGTGGGGGGTGGTGGCCGTCGCCGCGCTCGCGGGCGAGCTGCCGAGGCCCAGGCCGGTGACGAGGGCGAGGGCGGACGCCGCGAGAGGGATGGACTTGCGCATGATCGGACTCCTGGTTGTCGGGTGGGCCGGCGGTGTCGACGGCCAACGGTTGAGACGTGGCAGGAGTCGTCGCGGTTGGTGGACTCGGCAGGTTCGCGGCGTTTTCGCAGACAACTCACGGGAAGGAGGACCGAGGACGCACGATGGTGGGACAGTGGGACATGCCCGATGCCGCCCCGGCCCCGTGGATCGCGGTCGACACCGACGGGTGCGCGGTGGACGATCTGTCCTTCTGTGGTGCGGTCGGGGTCACCGTGCCGGCCGAGGTGATCTGGGACCGGTTCGTCGAGGCGAGCCTGGAGCAGGGTTGGGTCGGTCTGGAGTGGCTCTCCGGCCTCCCCGGGACGGTGGGTGAGGCCGTGGTCGGCAACCACTCGGCATACGGACACAGCGTGGGCGAGTCGGTCGCGCGCGTGCGAACCCGCGACGTCGCCACCGGCCACCAACGGACGTATGCCGCCGCGGACTGCGAGTTCGGACCGGGCACCTCACGCTTCCGGCTCGACCCCGGCGCCCACGTCCTGCTCGACGTGAACTTCCTGCTGCGCCAAGGCGATCTGAGTATGCCGCTGGGTCCGGACCTCGCTCGACTCGCCGGAGTCGCACCCGGGACCCGGCTCCCGGCCACCGACGTGCGCGCCCTGGTACTGGCCGCCACCTGACCCGGCGCCCGACGAGCCCGAAACGTCAGGGCGCGATCTCGCGGACCCGGCCGGCGTCGACCTCCCAGTGGCGGGTCAGGCGGACCGTGGCGAGCATCCGCCGGTCGTGGGTGACCAGCAGCACCGTGCCGTCGAAGGCGTCGATCGCCTGCTCCAGCTGCTCGATGGCGGGCAGGTCGAGGTGATTGGTCGGCTCGTCGAGCACGAGCAGGTTGACCCCGCGGGCCTGCAGGAGGGCCAGCGCCGCCCGGGTCCGCTCGCCCGGCGAGAGCGAACTGGCCTGGCGGGCGATGTGATCCGCGCGGAGCCCGAACTTGGCGAGCAGGGTCCGCACCTCGGCGTGCGACCACGCCGGCATCTCCTCCTCGAAGGCCCGGACCAGGGTCAGATCCGACTCGAACCGCCCGCGGGCCTGGTCGACCTCGCCGACGACGACCGAGGAGCGCAGGCCGGCCGAACCGGCTGATGGCGGGATCCGGCCGAGCAGCAGGCCGAGCAGCGTCGTCTTGCCCGACCCGTTGGGACCGGTGATCGCGACCCGGTCGCCGAGGTCGAGTTGCAGGTCGACCGGGCCGAGCCGGAAGCCACCGCGCTCGGCGACCGCTCCCGACGCCACCGCCACGACGTCGCCGGAGCGGCCGGCGGAGGCGATGGTGAACTGCAACTCCCACTCCTTGCGCGGCTCGTCGACGACCTCGAGCCGCTCGATCATCCGTTCGGTCTGGCGGGCCTTGGCCGCCTGCTTCTCCGACGTGGCGACCGCGTGCGCGCGGATGAACTTGTCCCGTTCGGAGCCGGACTTCTTCTTGCGCATGGCGTTTCGGGTGCCCTTGTCCATCCACGCGCGTTGCCGCCGGGCCCGCTCGTCCAGGGCGGCGCGGCGCGCGGCATACTCCTCGTAGCTCTCCCGAGCGCGCCGGCGGGCGATCGAGCGCTCCTCCAGATAGGCGTCATACGACCCGCCGTAGGCCGCGACGGTCAGCAGCGAGCGGTCGATCTCGACCACGCTGGTCACCGTCCGCGCGAGGAACTCCCGATCGTGGCTGACGACGACACACGGCGCGTCGAGCCGGTTGACGAAATCCTCGAGCAGGTCGAGCCCGGCCGCGTCGAGGTCGTTGGTCGGCTCGTCGAGGAAGTAGGCGTCATACCGCGAGAGCAGCAGCCCGGCGAGCGAGACGCGGGCGGCCTGGCCACCGGAGAGCGTGTCGGCCGGGCGGTCGAGGTCGACGCTCAGGGCGAGCTCGGCCGCCACGATGTCCAGACGCTCGTCGAGGTCGCCGCCGCCGAGCGCGAGCCAGCCCTCGAGCGCGTGGGCGTAGGCGTCGTCGGCCCCGGGGGCGCCGGTGGCGAGGGCGTCGGCCGCGGCTTCCATGGCGGCGCTCGCCAGCCCGACTCCGGTGCGGCGCACCAGTTGCTCGCGGATGCTCTCGCCCGGGCGGGTGTCGGGCACCTGGGTGAGCAACCCGAGCCGGGCGTCACGCGGGGAGAGGGTGACGCTGCCCCGGTCGGGCGGCCGGAACCCGGCGAGGATCCGCAGCAGCGTGCTCTTGCCGGCGCCGTTCGGGCCGACCAGCCCGACGACGTCGCCGGGGGCGACGATCAGGTCCAGTCCCGAGAACAGTTCCCGGTCGCCGTATGCCGCACCCACCCCCCGGGCCTGGATCGTCGCGCTCACGTGGGGCAGTCTCGCACCCCGCGCCGACGCGTCGGGATGACGGTGCGCTCAGCCGGTGGACCGCGCCGCCGCGGCGGCGAGGATCGCCGGGTAGCGCTCCGCCATCCGGGCGGCCAGCGCCTGCGCGGCCTTCAGCGGGCGCACCATGACCATGAAGTCGGTGATCCGGCCATCGGCGTCGACGACGAGGAAGTCGCAGCCGGTCAGTTCCAGGCCGTCGACCGTGGCCTCGAAGACGTAGGCGTGGTCGGTCCCGTCCACCATCTCGCGGACATAGCGGAAGTCCTCGAAGACCTCGACGACCGACCGGAGGATGGCCGCCGTGACCGCCTTGCCGGAGTAGGGCCGGTGGGCCACCGGGCTGCGGAAGACGACGTCGTCGGCGAGCATCGCCTCGACCGCGTCCAGGTCCTTGGCCTCCACGGCCGCACGGAAACTCATCACGGGTGCAGGATACGGACGCGCGCGCCACCGCCGCCCGGCCACGCCACCGCCCGCATCGTGGCGGACCGCCGCAAGGTCACTCCCGGTGCCGGGCGACGTTGACGATCTGCCCGTCGGGTGTCCGGACGAAGAACCGGCGGATGCCCCACGGCTCGTCGGTGATCGGGTGCACGATCTCGTGACCGTGCTCCTGCATCAGCGCGTATGCCGCGTCGACGTCGTCGACCTTGATGGTGAGGTTCGAGTCCTCGGGCGCGCTGGCGTCGCGGGTGACGACCTGGACGCAGGCGCCGGAGTCGGGGGAGGAGAATCGGGCCACCCAACCCTGGTTCATCGTGTCCTCGGTCAGGCCGAGGAGCCCGAAGAACGCGCGGGCCCGCTCGACGTCCCTCGTGTGCAGGTTGGGGATGGCTTCGACGGCTTTCATCGATTCAGTATGCCGCCGGCCCCGTTCGCCGGTGTCGCCCGGGCAGGATGGATCGATGGCCGCCGACGAACTCCAGACCACGATCACCGTGCGGGCGGTGGGTCCGTCCGACTGGGACGAGGTGGTCGACGTCTTCGGCACCCGGGGCGGATCGTCCTGGTGCTGGTGTCAGTTCTTCCTGACCACCGGCAGCGGCTACGAGGTCTCGGCGTCGGCCAACCGCGCTGCGTTGCACGAGCAGATGCGCTCCCACCCGCCGGCCGGGTTGCTGGCTCGTCGCGGCGAGGTCCCGGTCGGCTGGGTCCAGGTCGGTCCCATCGAGCGCTACCCCCGGGCGACCGGGCAGGCGAGGCGACGCGGCATCGTCGGGGAGGACCCACCGGGGCTGTGGCGGATCACGTGTTTCGTCGTGCCCCCACGGCACCGCCGGACCGGCGTCGCCACCGCCCTGCTGTCCGGGGCGATCGCGCACACCCGGGCCCAGGGGGCTCGGGTGGTCGAGGGGCACCCGGTCGACACCGCGGGCGGCCGCCGGCCCGGGAGCGACCTCTACCACGGGGTGTTGAGCACCTTTCTCGCCGCCGGGTTCACCGAGGTCGGGCGCACCACGCCGAACCGGCCGATCGTCCGACTCGAACTCGCCCCCTGACATCGGGCGCCGTCAGGTCCGCGGATCTCACATTCCGCCGGGCCACGGCGTTGACCTCATGCCGGCCCACCGCAGCAGGTGCGGGGGCGGGCCGTAAAGGAGCCTTCATGACCACGGCACCCCGCCGCCCGGACCTCGTCCTCGGCCAGTTCGCCCTCCTCGCCGCCGCCTGGGGGGCGAGCTTCCTGTTCATCAAGATCGGATTGGAGGGGCTCGCGCCGGCCCAGGTCGTCCTCGGTCGGCTGCTCGGCGGTGCCCTCGCCCTCCTGGTCATCTCGGCGGTGACGCGGACACGGCTGCCCGCGTTCGGTGTCATCTGGGCGCATCTCGCCGTCGTCGCCGTGCTCCTCTGCGTGGCGCCGTTCCTCCTCTTCGCCTGGGCCGAGCAACACATCTCCTCGGGTCTGGCGAGCATCGACAACGCCACCACTCCGCTGATGACCATGGTCATCGCCATGCTGGCCCTGCCGGAGGAACGCCCGACCCGCGCTCGGGTCGTCGGCCTGGCGACCGGGTTCGCCGGCGTGGTCGTGCTGCTCGGCCCGTGGCGTGGCCTCGGTGGCGGCAGCGCCTCGGGCCAGGCGGCCTGCCTCCTCGCCACCGCGTGCTACGGCATGGCCTTCGTCTACCTGCGCCGGTTCGTCGCGCCGCGCGGCCTCCCGGCGATCGCCGCCGCGGCCGTTCAGGTCGGCATCGGGGCGGTTGTCATGCTCGCGCTGATCCCGTTGTTCCCGGCGAATCCGGTCCACCTGACCGCTCGGGTCACGGCGAGTGTGCTCGTCCTCGGGGTCGTCGGGACCGGGCTCGCGTATGTCTGGAACACCAATGTCGTCGCCGCCTGGGGCGCGACGAACGCCGCGACGGTGACCTACCTGACCCCCGTCGTCGGCGTCGCGCTCGGCGTCATCGTCCTGTCGGAGCGCGTCACCTGGAACGAACCCGTCGGTGCGCTCGCCGTCGTCCTCGGCATCGCCATCAGCCAGAACCGCGTTCGCCTCGCTCGCGCCCGGGCCCGGGGAGGGGCGGATCGGCATACGATCACGAGCGAGTCCGTCCGCGCCTCCTGAGCCGACCCGCCGACCGCTTGCACCGAACGGAGCCCAAGCCATGACCGACGCCGGACCGCTGCTCCTGATCGGAACGACCAAGGGCGCCTTCCTCATCGAGGGCGACCCGACCCGGACCACCTGGTCCGTGCGCGGTCCGTTCTGTGACGGGTGGCCGATCAACCACCTCGTCGGCGACCCGGCGACCGGCACCCTCTGGGCCGGCGGCGGCGGTCAGTGGACCGGCGCCGGCGTATGGCGATCGGAGGACTGCGGTGCCACCTGGTCCCTGGCGAAGCTGACGACCGGTCAGGTCGACGAGTGGGCCGCCGGGGACCCCGACTTCGCCGCCCAGATCGGCTGGACCGACGAGGCGCCGCCCTTCGGCGCCCAGTTCAGTCAGATCTGGTCCCTGGCCCGGATCGGTGACCGCGTCTATGCCGGCGCCAAACCGGCGGTCCTGCTGATGAGCGAGGATGACGGCCGGTCCTGGTCGGAGGTCAAGGGCCTGTCCGACCACCCGTCGCGACCGGAGTGGGTGCCCGGCGGCGCCGGCCTGGTCCTCCACACCATCACCGGTGACCCAGCCGACGGCGACCGGATCTGGATCGGCATCTCCTCCGCCGGTGTCTTCGCCTCGACCGACGGCGGCCTCACCTGGGAGCGGCGCAACGACCTGGCCGAGCCCGCGGCACACGGCGATCCGAGCCACCCGGCGGGACCGAGCGATGGTCAGGTCGGGCTCTGCGTCCATCACCTCGAACGGGCCGTCGACGGCACCCTCTATCAGCAGAACCATCACGGCACCTGGCGATCGGACGACGCCGGTCGGTCCTGGCGTGAGATCGGACAGGGCCTGCCGTCGACGTTCGGGTTCCCGCTGCTGGTGCATCCGCGTGATCCCGAGATCGTGTGGACCCTTCCGCTCAACGGGGACTCGGCCGGACGCTTCCCGCCCGGTGCCGCGGCGGCCGTATGGCGATCGCGCGACGGCGGTGTCACGTGGAGCGACCAGCGGGCCGGCCTCCCGCAGGAGTCGTGCTTCTTCACCGTCCTGCGGCAGGCGATGGCCGGCGACCGGGGCACGCCCGCTGGGGTGTACTTCGGGACGAACTCAGGCTCGGTGTTCGCCAGCCGCGACGAGGGCGAGACGTGGTCCGAGATCGCCCGGCACCTGCCGACCGTCCTCTCGGTGGAGGTCCTCGACCGCGGGTGAGCCGCTCGGTGTATCCGGCTTTTCCGGGACGCGGCCCGTCCGGACCCGCCCTCTAAGGTGGGCCGCATGGCCATCGCCCGCAACCCGCTCGTCGCCCTCGACTGTCCCGACCCCGGCCGGCTCGCCGCGTTCTATGCCGCCCTGCTCGACTGGAAGGTCGAGTCGAGCGACGGTGAGTGGTGGACGATCGTCGGCCCGGATGGCGGGTCGCTCGCGTTCCAGCAGGTCGCGGACTACCGGCCGCCGCGGTGGCCAGGTCAGGAGAACCCCCAGCAGATGCATCTCGATGTGACCGTCGACGATCTGGACATCGGCGAGGCCGCTGTCCTCGGCCTCGGTGCGACGAAGCACGAGCACCAGCCGGGGACGACCTTCCGGGTCTTCCTCGACCCGGCCGGGCACCCGTTCTGCCTCTGCCTGGCCTGACCAGTCGGCGGGACCGGGTGGGCGGAATCGGCATACGCCCAGGGGTGGATCGTGGCGTTGTCCGACGGTGGTCCTGACGGGATCTTCTCCTGGTGCGGCGAGTCCCCGCCGCTCAACGGAAAGGTCTCGAATGACACCATCGACACCCCGTCGCCGGCGGCTCGCGCTCGCGCTCACCGGCACGGGTCTCGCGGCGCTCGCTGTGCCCGGCGTGGCCCTCGCCGCCGAGTCGGCTCCGTCGGCCTCCCTCTCGGTGGCCCAGCAGCGCGTGATCGACGCGGCCGACCAGCGCACCACCGAGCAGATCGTCAAGGAGGCGCTGACGATCAAGGGCGGCGTGGACCCCAAGGCCAAGGCGGCGGGCCAGGTCGGACGCAGCGGCGTCTACCCGACGCGCAAGGGCACCTTCCTGTCCACCGACACGAAGTTCGCCGGGCTCATCCCGACCGGGCACTCGGCCATGGTGTACAGCTCGAGCTACGTCATCGAGGCCCTCGGCAGTGGTGTCGTCTGGGGGGCCAACAACTGGTACTCGGTCAAGCCGCACGCCTGGGGCATGACGACCCGCTCGACCACGGCGACCCAGGACGCCACGGCTGCCGACTGGGTGAAGTCGCAGCTCGGCAAGCCCTACAACTACAACTACTACAACATGGGGACCCGCAGCAGCTTTTACTGCTCTCAGCTGGTCTGGGCCTCCTTCCGGGACACCACCGGGATCGACCTGAACACCTCGGCCTACGACGTCCCGTTGCTGGGGTTGCACGCGATCCACCCGATGGAGTTGCCGTCGTCCGCGGACAGCGACCGGGTCTCGACGTTCTACGTCAAGTAGGCACCCACGCCCGGCGGGCGGGCCGCGCGCCCGCCCGCCCGGGCACGCTCGGGCGACGTCCGAATGACGCGAGAGGAAGATCGGGTTCATGAAGACCTGGCTCGGCCTGATGCTGGCCATGTGTGCCCTGCTCACCGGGTGTTCGACTCCCGGCGCGGGCTCGGGGAGCGCCACGAGCGGCAGTCCCACGAGCGCCGGCGCCGCCAGCGGTGGCGCGGCATGCGGTCGTCTGCCCGTCGTCGCCTGGTCGAGTGAGGAGGTCTCGCCCAGTCGGCTCTCCGCTGTGGGTTCGGGCGCGCCCGCCACGCCGACCACGGTCGACGTCAAGGGCATCGTCGTCGGCGGGGTCGCCGGCAACACCGTCGCGGGACACTCTTATTTCCTGTCGCAGGGGGACGCGCAGCACGGGACGACCCACCTGATCGATCTGTCCCTCGCCGACTGCCGGGCCCGCACCGTCCCACTCGCGGGGGTCGTGGGCCCGCTGGCGATGACGACCGACGGGTCCCGCTTCTACACGAGCAACACCTTGAACTTCGCGTCGCCGATCCGACGATTCGACGCGAGCGGCGCCCTCCGGGCCGAGGGCACGGTGGATCGGGTCGGGGTGACCGCGCTCGTCCTCGGCGATGGCGTCCTCTATGCCTTCGCCGACGAATTCCACGACCGCGGAGACGACACCTACCTCCTGCTCGCGCTCGATCCGGACACGCTCGCGGTGCGGGCCCGGCATACGCTCCCGCGGGCTGAGGCCGCGGTGACCTCGGCCGTCTTCCACGGCGGCCGGCTGATCTATCCGCTGAACCACAACGAGGCGACCCAGACGCCGGGGCACGAACTGATCTCTCTCGATCCCGCGACCATGGAGGTCACGACGATCGATCTCGGGGCGCCGTTGCCCTACCTGGTGCGGCTGACCGGGGACACCCTCGTCGTCGCCCACACCTATCTCAATCCGGCCTTCGGGCCGTTGTCGTCCATGCGGCATGTGTCCACGGTCGATCTGACCAGCGGCACGGTCAGCGGCCACGACCTCGACACCGGGATCATCGATCTCGCCGTCGACGCGACCCACGCGTATGTCCTCGGCCAGCGCGAGGACAACGCCGAGGACTACGTCGTGGAGACCGTCGACCTGGCGAGCATGACCCGGGCCGCATCGGTGACGGTCAAGCGGCCCGGCGAGGGCGGCAGCTACTACGCCGCCGGAGTCCTCGCCCCCTGAGTCTCCGCGTCGGTGTCGGTTGGGCGAACGCTCGGTTGTCGGTTTCAATGGAGCCGTGACGACCATCTCCGGCCCGTCGAATGCTGGCTCACCGACATGGACGGCGTGCTCGTCCACGAGGAACACCCCATCCCCCGGGCGGCCGAGTTCCTCGCGACCCTTCGGCGCCTCGGCCGGCCCTTCCTGGTCCTGACCAACAACGCGATCTTCACCCCGCGCGACCTGCGGGCGCGCCTGCGCGCGAGCGGACTGGAC
The DNA here is from genome assembly GCA_039812345.1 of Nostocoides sp. GTDB lineage: Bacteria > Actinomycetota > Actinomycetes > Actinomycetales > Dermatophilaceae > Nostocoides_A. Next base: position 43,771 of record JBDIAJ010000010.1, read on the forward strand.
GTGCCCGATGAGGCGATCTGGACCTCGGCGCTCGCCACGGCGCAGTTCCTGGCGGACCAGCGGAGCGGGGGCACGGCATACGTGGTCGGGGAGGCGGGGCTGACGACGGCGATCCACGACGTCGGCTATGTCATGTCGCGGCGTGACCCGGACTATGTCGTGCTCGGCGAGACGCGGACGTACTCGTTCGAGGCGATCACCCGGGCGATCCGGTTGGTGGACAACGGGGCTCGGTTCATCGCGACCAATCCCGACCCGAGCGGCCCGTCCGCGGACGGCAAGCTGCCGGCGACCGGGGCGGTCGCGGCGCTGATCACGAAGGCGACCGGCATCGAACCCTATTACGTCGGCAAACCGAACCCGTTGATGATGCGCAGCGCCCTCAACAGGGTCCAGGCGCACTCGGAGACGACGGTGATGATCGGCGATCGGATGGACACCGATGTCGTCAGCGGGCTGGAGGCCGGGCTGCGGACGATCCTCGTGCTGACCGGGTCTGCGACCCGCGAGGCGGCCGAGCGCTATCCGTTCGTGCCGACCCGGATCGTCGACTCGATCGCGGACGTGGCGCCGCTGGTCGAGCAGTTCGATCCCGCCGCGGTCGCCGCTTCGGCGGACTCGGCCCGCGGCCGACGGCGGCCACCGGCCCGAAAGGACCCGTCGTGAGCCGCCGGGTCGCCCTGGTCACGGGCGCCTCGTCCGGCATCGGCGAGGCCACCGCGGTCGAGCTCGCCGACGCCGGCATCACGGTGTATGCCGCGGCCCGCCGCGTCGAGCGGATGGCCGAGCCCGGTGGGTTCAGATCCGAGTGGTCCGGCGTCGCCGCCGACAAGGTCCGGGCCACCTCGGGCACCGACCCGTATGCCGCGCAGGGCCGGGCCGTCGCCGAGTCGCTCACCTCGGGGGTCGGGGAGCGGATGTCGTCACCTCCCGAGTTGATCGGCCGCACCGTCCGCCGGGCCGTCACCGCGCGGCGACCGCGCACCCGGTATGCCGTGGGCTTCGGCGCCAAGCCCCTGATCGCCGCCCACACGGTCCTCCCCGACCGCGCCTTCGACGCCGTCATGCGGCGGGTGATGGGCGTCCGGAAGGGCTGAACCGGCCACGGAGACGAGACTCCGGGAAAGTCTGCGAGAACTCGTGTCGTTGTGATGTCGAGAATGGATGAGCTCGCGCGTCTGGTGGGTGACGATCGGCGCTGGGCCGATCGCTTCGCACAAGGAGAACAGTCATGTCGCAGTACCT
>JBDIAJ010000011.1:0-44181 GCA_039812345.1 Nostocoides sp.
GCGCCGGCGCCGATGGCGGCCGGAACCTATCGGAATGTCACCGGCAACACCGCGCTCGCCTATGGCCTGGTCACCGGCGCGCACCGCGCCGGCCTGCGACTCGTGCTCGGCTCCTATCCGATCACGCCGGCCAGTGACATCCTGCACACGCTCTCGGGCCTCAAGCGATTCGGCGTGACGACCCTGCAGGCCGAGGACGAGATCGCCGGCATCGGGATCGCGCTCGGCGCGAGTTTCGGCGGCGCACTCGGGGTGACCAGCACGAGCGGGCCCGGCCTCGCCCTGAAGTCGGAGACGATCGGGCTCGCCGTGAGCCTCGAGCTGCCCCTGATCGTCGTCGACGTCCAGCGCGGTGGACCGTCCACCGGTCTGCCGACCAAGACCGAGCAGGCCGACCTCCTCCAGGCGATGCACGGGCGCAACGGCGAGGCGCCGGTCCCGATCGTCGCGCCCCGCTCCCCGGCCGACTGCTTCGACGCGGCCATCGAGGCGGTCCGGATCGCGACGGTGTATCGGACCCCCGTGATCCTCTTGTCCGACGGTTATCTCGCCAACGGCTCGGAGCCGTGGAAGCTCCCCGAGATCGCGGACCTGCCCGACCTGACGGTCACCTTCGCGACGGAGCGCAATGGCGTCGACGCCGCGGGAAAGCCGGTCTTCCAGCCGTATGCCCGTGACCCCGAGACGCTCGCCCGTCCCTGGGCGGTCCCGGGCACGGCCGGTCTGGAGCACCGTGTCGGTGGGATCGAGAAGGCCGACGTCACCGGCAACATCAGCTACGACCCCGACAACCACCAGCGGATGACGGATCTGCGGCAGGCGAAGGTCGACGGGATCGCCGCGACCATCCCAACGCTCGCCGTCAACGATCCCAGCGGGACGGCGGACGTGCTCGTGCTCGGGTGGGGGTCGACATACGGCCCGATCACCGCGGCGGCCCGGGAGTTCCGTGCCGGCGGCGGCCGCGTCGCGACCGCGCACCTGACCCACCTCAACCCGTTCCCCGCCAACACCGGCGAGGTCCTGCGCCGCTACCGGCGGGTCCTGATCCCCGAGATGAACGGCGGGCAGCTCGCGCTCCTCGTCCGCGCCGCCTTCCTCGTCGACGCCCAGTCGTATGCCCGGGTCCGCGGACTGCCGTTCACGACCGCGGAACTCGTCGATGCCATCGCCGGGGAAGCAGACCGGGCCTAAGCTTGTTCAATACGCAACGACCTCGGACACACCAACGAGAACTCCCATGACACTGACAACCGAGACGACCAGCCACAGCGACACCGCGTCGACGACCACCCCACTGGGTATGCCGTCCGCGCACGGCCTGTCGTCCATCCCTCGTCTCGACAGCGACCGCGCCGCACCGACGCGCAAGGACTTCGCCTCCGACCAGGAGGTGCGCTGGTGCCCCGGGTGCGGCGACTACATCATCCTCAACACGGTCCAGGCCTTCCTGCCCGAGCTCGGGCTGCGCAAGGAGAACATCGTCTTCATCTCCGGGATCGGGTGCTCGTCGCGCTTCCCCTATTACCTCGACACGTTCGGGATGCACTCGATCCACGGTCGGGCCCCGGCGATCGCGACCGGCCTGGCCACCGCGCGCCCGGATCTGTCCGTCTGGGTCGTGACGGGCGACGGTGACGCCTTGTCCATCGGCGGCAACCACCTCATCCACGCGCTGCGCCGCAACGTCAACCTCACCATCCTGCTGTTCAACAACCGGATCTACGGGCTGACCAAGGGGCAGTACTCGCCGACGTCCGAGACCGGCAAGATCACGAAGTCGACTCCGGCCGGCTCCGTGGACACGCCGTTCAACCCGGTGAGCCTCGCCCTCGGAGCGGAGGCGACCTTCGTCGCCCGCAGCCTCGACAACGACCGCAAGCACCTCGCCGAGATCCTCCGCGCCGCCGCCGCCCACCGCGGCACCGCCCTCGTCGAGATCTATCAGAACTGCCCGATCTTCAACGACGGGGCGTTCGATGCGATCAAGGACCGGGAGCAGCAGCAGGCCGGACTGGTCCAACTCGTCCACGGTGAGCCGGTCCGCGTCGGCGCGGCCGACGCCCGGCGAGTGCTCGTGCGCGCGGTCGACGGATCGCTGGAGTTCGTCCCCGAGGCCGAGGCGGAGGCCGATCGGATCGTCGTCCACGACGCCCACGACCCCGACCCGAGCCAGCAGTTCGCGCTCAGCCGACTTGACGGGGTCGAGATGACCACGGTCCCGATGGGGATCTTCCGACAGGTCGAGCGGCCGACCTATGACGACGGCGTCCGAGCCCAGATCGACGCCGCGGTCGCGTCCTGCGGCGGTCCCGCCGGCGACGCCGACCTCGCCGCCCTGCTCGCGGGCAGGGACACCTGGACCGTGGAGTGACACCGGGGGACGACGACGTCCGGCGAGGCACGGCATACGGGCTGTTGGCGTATGGCGTGTGGGGCGTGTTCCCGCTCTATTTCCACGCACTCAAACCGTCGGGGGCGTGGGAGGTGCTCGCCCACCGCATCCTCTGGACGATGCTGCTGTGCCTCGTCGTGCTCGTCGTGCGCCGGGACTGGCGGTGGATGCGCGAGGTCGTCCGGCGGCCCGCGCTCGCGGCCGGGTTGACACTGGCCGCCGTCCTCATCGCGGCCAACTGGGTCATCTATGTGTTCGCGGTCCTGACCGGGCACACGTATGAGGCGGCGCTCGGCTACTTCCTCAACCCGATCCTCACCGTCGCGCTCGGCGTCCTCGTCCTCGGCGAACGGCTGCGGCGGATGCAGTGGGCCGCGGTCGGGATCGGCGCCGTCGCCGCCGTCTATCTCGCCGTCGCCGGGGGGCATTTTCCCGTCGTCGCCCTGAGCCTGGCGACGTCGTTCGGGCTCTACGGACTGCTCAAGAAGCGCCTCGGCGTGAGCCTGCAACCGTGGCACACGCTGTTCGCCGAGACCGCCGTCCTGACCCCGGTGGCCGGGGTCATCCTCGTCCTGGTCTCCCGCGCCGGTGACGCGACGTATGGCGTGGGCACGCGGCATACGGTCTTGTTGACGCTCGCCGGGATCGTGACGGCGATCCCGCTGCTGCTCTTCGCCGCGGCGGCGCAGCGGGTCCCGCTGGTGACGATCGGCCTGATCCAGTTCATGACGCCGGTCGTCCAGTTGTTGATCGGGGTGCTCGTCCTCGGCGAGCACGTGAGCGGCGCCCTGTGGGTGGGTTTCGGGATCGTCTGGGTCGCGCTCGGCGTGCTCACCGCCGATTCGCTCGGGGTCGGCCGGCGGGTGGCCGAGCCGGCGCTGCCCGCGACTGATCCGTGGGTGGAGTAGCCGGGTCGACCCGGCGTCGCCGCCCCCCGCTGGGCGAGGATGATGGGAGCGTGAACGATCGGGCGAATCTGACGAAGTTCGCGTGGCTGTCGATCGCCGCGGCGGTCGTGACCATCGCACTGAAGTTCGGGGCCTACGTCCTGACCGGCTCGGTCGGGCTGCTCTCCGACGCGGCCGAGTCGATCGTCAATCTCGTCGCGGCGTTCGTCGCCCTCCTCGCCCTGCACGTGGCCGCCCAGCCGGCCGACGCCGACCACCACTTCGGGCATTCGAAGGCGGAGTACTTCTCGGCGGTCGTCGAGGGGTTGATGATCTTCGTCGCCGCGGTGTTCATCCTGTTGACGTCGGTGCAACGCTTCCTGCATCCGCAGCCGTTGGAGAACGTCGGGATCGGGCTGGCCATCTCGGTCGTGGCGTCCGTCATCAACGGCGTCGTCGCGATGGTGCTGCTGCGAGCCGGACGCGCCCACCACTCGATCACGCTGGTCGCCGACGGGAAACATCTGCTCACCGACGTGTGGACCTCGGTCGGAGTCGTGGTGGGCGTCCTCCTGGTCGCTCTGACCAGCTGGGAGCGCCTCGACCCGGTCATCGCGTTCGCGGTCGGCTGCAACATCATCTGGACCGGCTGGCACCTGATCCGGCACTCGGTCGACGGGCTGATGGACAAGGCGATCGACGCGGACCGGCTCGCGGCGATCACCGGGGTGCTCGAGCGGCATACGGGAGGTGAGGTCGCCTATCACGACCTGCGCACGCGGGAGGCCGGGCACAAGGTGTTCGCGTCGCTGCACGTCCTGGTTCCGGGATCGTGGACGGTGCAGCAGGGGCACGATCTGATCGAGGACATCGAGGCGGACCTGGCGGCCGCGATCCCCGACCTCGACATGTCGATCCACCTCGAGCCGCGCGAGGACCCGCGCTCCTACGAACCCGGCGTCGCCCGGCCGCCGGAACTCTTCCCCGACGCGGTATGACAGGACGCCTGCGCGGAGAGTCCTCAGCCGGGGGCGCCCGGGTCCCTTGCGCAGTACTTGTCGAGGACCGCCCTGGACAGGGGTGGTGCGTTCTCGAGAACCGGATGCTCGCAATCGAGCACCGCCGTCTCCGGACGATCCCACCCCGCAATAGCCATGACGCGCGTCTCCCGCGGTCCGCAAACGACGACGACCCTCGCCGTCAGCGGCTGGACAGAGGTGTACGCGACGACACGTCCAGTCGGCGCGGGTTTGATCCCCGACAGGAAAGCGTCCGCGTGCCCCACTCCGGGACTCGGGCCGAGAGACGTCAGGAGTGCCTCCTCAATGAGTAGCGATTCGAGAGCCTCCACATCCGCACGCGACACGGGTCGCCCAAGATCATCGGTGACGCTGACCCGGACCGGCTCGTCCAGTAGTGCCTCCGCGACTGACCCGGGAAGCTTTGATACGACGCCGACCAGCTTCTCCCTGCCAAGCGCCGACGACAGAACTTTGACCTGAGTCGGGTTGCAGACCGCCGCCGGAGTTGGGGAGCGGGGCGCCGACGATGTGGCCTCCGGTGGGCTGGTGGACTCGCCCGGTACCCCATCATGGGTGCAACCTGCCGCCATGCCAACGATGATGGCGAGAACGGCCACCGGCCGAACCAGGTTGTCCGCCATCAACAGACCGTTGACTTCGCCAACTCCGCCAGGGAGCCCGCAGGGGGCGTGGTATCGCAATACTGATACCCCGTCTCGGGAACCTTCCAGCTGGCGCCGGTCCCAGATGCCTGCGTATACATCAAACCGGAGGTGCTGCAGTAGTACTTGCCGAAGTTGGCGGTCGCCCTGAAACTGCCACGGTACCCCGCCATGTACCTGCCGGGACGCAGAATCGCATGCACTCCGACGGAGTAGCTGGACGTCCGTGAATACGCTGCCGCGAGTTCAGCGCTCAACTCGAGCTTCATTTTGGCGATGACGATTCCAGCATCCGCGCCCGATCCCGCCGTGATCGTGATTCCAGCCGTCCACTGAGACTGTTTGTCCACCGAAAACGTAGAATCCATGTTGTCCGGAGTGCCGTTGTAGAACTTCTCGTAGTGCGTCAGGCCGCGGGGTGTCTTGACACTCCATACCTGGTACCAGGTTTCACCCTTGTTATCGCACGTCGGGAGACGCTCCCCCGGTGCGGCCTGGGTCGCTACATCGGTCGCAGCCCAGGTTGCTGGCGGCGACGCGAGGCAGGCAAGCACGACAATTGCCCCCCCCCGCTGCACCTCGTCGGAATCTCAATTCACCCTCCAGTGGAGTCGTCAGACTTGCCGGGTCCAGCGAAGCTACCAGGCCGGACACGGCGATCGATGGGTATGTATCGTCAGTGTCCCGAATCTGTCACTGGTCGCGCTGAACCACGCGGAGAGCGAGGGCGGACAGGGCCGTCTTGACCTCGCCGTCCGGAAGGGGGGCGAGGACGTCCTGGGCGGCGACGGCCATCGCCAGGGTCTCGGCCCGGGCGCGGTCCATGGCGGGGTGCACCCGAAGCAGGCCGAGCGTCTCGGCGAGTTCATCGTCGGTATGAGTGTTCTGCCGCAGCAGATCCAGAAGCCGTGCGTCGGCCGGGTCGGTCGACTCGAGCGCATAGATGATCGGCAGCGTGCGCTTGCCCTCGCGGATGTCGGTCCCGGGCGCCTTACCGAGGACGTCCGCCTCGGAGGAGATGTCGATGAGGTCGTCGGCGAGTTGGAAGGCGATCCCGATCCGCTCGCCATACGCGGTGATCATGGCGACGGTCTCCCGGGAGCAGCCCGAGAGCAGGGCGCCGTAGCGGCCGGCGGTCGCGATGAGGACGCCGGTCTTGTCGGCGAGCACCCCGAGGTAGTAGGTATGCGGGTCCACCCCCGGCGGGCACGGGCGGTCGTCCCGGATCTGGCCGGAACACAGCCGGATGAAGGTCTGGCTCTGGATCTTGACCGCCTCGGGCCCGAGGTCGGCGATGATGTCCGACGCCGTGCCGAAGAGCAGGTCGCCCACCAGGATCGCCGTCGAGTTGTCGTACTTCGCGTTCGCGCTGGGCGCCCCGCGCCGAGTGTCGGCACCGTCCATGACGTCGTCGTGATAGAGGGACGCGAGGTGGGTCAGCTCGACCCCCGCCGCCGCCGCGACGACGTCGGCGGAGATTCCGGACCCGAGTTCGGCGGCGAGCATCGTCAGCAGCGGGCGGAACCGCTTGCCGCCCGCGACCAGCAGGTGGGCGTTCGCCTCGGCGATGAACGGGTCGGCGTGGTCGACCCGGAGTTCCAGGAGGTCCTCGACGGCGCTCAGGCCCGCGTCGAGGCGGGCCTTGAGCGCGTCGGAGAGCCCCGGGAGGGACGGTGCGGTGGCGCGGCTCGGCATACGGTCAGCGGATGAACTGGCTGGCCTGCGTGGCGAGGTCGAGCACGGGACCCGGCCAGACGCCGAGGCCGATCGTCGCGATGACGGCGGCGGCGAGCGCGATGGTGGCGAGAACGGACGGGGTCAGCGCGACGACGTCTCGGCGGCCCTCGTTGAAGTACATAAGGACGACGATCCGGACATAGACGAATGCCGTGATGACGCTGCACAGGACACCGATGATGACCAGGATGAGCGCGCCCTTGCCGCCGGTGGCGATCGCCGGGGCGAAGGCCGCGAACTTGGCGGTGAAACCCGAGGTCAGCGGGATCCCGGCGAAGGTGAGCAGCAGCAGGGCGAAGACCCCGGCGATCACCGGATGGGACTTCCCGAGCCCGGCCCACTGCTTGAGGGCGGTGGCCTCACCGCCGCCGTCGCTCTGCCGGATCAGGGTGACGATGCCGAAGGCGGCGATCGTGGCCAGGCCGTAGGCGAGCGCATAGAACATGACGCCCGCGACCCCGGCCTTGTCGAAGGCGAGAACACCGGTGAGGATGAAGCCCGCGTGGGCGATCGAGGAGTAGGCCAGGAGCCGCTTCATGTCGGTCTGGGTGACGGAGAGCACCGACCCGACGACCATGGTCAGGGCGGCGATCGCCATGACGCCGATCCGCCAGTCCCAGCGGTTGGCCTCGAGGCCGACGTAGACGAGCCGCAGGATGGCGCCGAAGGCGGCGAGCTTGGTGCACGCGGCCATGAATCCGGTCACCGGCGTCGGGGCACCCTGATAGACGTCCGGGGTCCAGGCGTGGAACGGCACGGCACCGACCTTGAACAGCAGGCCGACGAGGACGAAGACGACGCCCGGCAGGAGCAGCCCGTCATACTGCACGCCGCCGGCGGAGATCGCCGTCGCCACCTCGGAGAAGTGGATGGACCCGGCGTAGCCGTAGATCAGGGCCGAACCGAAGAGGAAGAAGGCGCTGGAGAAGGACCCGAGGAGGAAGTACTTCAGCGCCGCCTCCTGGGAGAGCAGCCGCTTGCGCCGGGCCAGTCCGGTGAGGATGTAAAGCGGCAGGGACAGGACCTCGAGGGCGACGAACATGGTCAGCAGGTCCCCCGCCGCGGGGAAGATCATCATCCCGGCGATGGAGAACAGGGCCAGCGGGAAGATCTCACCGGTCCCCCAGCCCGCGCGGGTCGCGGTCCTCTCGAGGTTCGACCCGGGGACGGCGGCCCCCATCGGGGTGAACGCGTCGGCGCCCGCGCTGGAGAACTTCTCCGCCATGAGCATGACGCTGAGCAGACCGAGGACGAGGATCGCGCCCATCTGGAACAGGGCGGGTCCGTCGATGACCAGCGCACCGCCGAGGGTCACGCCCTTGTCGTGGCGCGCCTTGACCACGAGGGCCGCGAAGGCGGCGACGAGGGTGACCAGCGTCAACGCCACCTGGACCGTATGCCGCGACCGGCGCGGCACGAACGCCTCGACGAGCACCCCGAGGAGGGCCCCGCCGAAGACGACGAGGATGGGCATGACCGCCCAGTAGTTGACGCTGACGGCCTGGAAGCCGGAGTCGGGGGTCACTTCTCACTCCCAGTGGTGGCAGCGACGGGGACGGACGGCGGCGGGTCGGTGACGCCCACATAGGTGAGAACCCGTTGGACCGCGGGGTTGACGGTGTCCAGGAGGGGCTTGGGATAGAAGCCGAGGAGGAGGAAGGCGACGAGGATCGGCGCCACGACGACCTTCTCTCGCAGGGAGATGTCGGCGACCGGCTCGGGCAGATCCGGCTTCGGGCCGGTCATCATCCGCTTGTACATCCACAGGACATAGAGCGCTGCGAGGACCAGGCCGATGGTCGCGATCGACGCCGCGCCCTTGTAGCGGGCGAAGGTGCCGAGCAGGACGAGGAACTCGGAGATGAAGGCGCCGAGCCCCGGAAGGGAGAGGCTGGACAGACCGGAGATGAGGAAGACACCGGCGATGACCGGGGTGATCCGCTGCCACCCACCGAAGTCGGAGATCCGGGTGCTGCCGCGGCGGCGGATGAGCATGGCGGCGACGAGGAAGAGTCCGGCCGTGGTGAAGCCGTGGTTGATCATGTAGGTCGCCGAGCCCGCTCCGGCCGGTGTCGTCATGGCGAAGATCCCCATGACGATGAAGCCGAAGTGGCTGATCGAGGTGTAGGAGATCAGACGGATGACGTCGTTCGACCCGATCGCACAGAAGGCGCCATAGATCACCGAGACCACCGCGAGGGCGATCACCACCGGGGTCGCCCAGGTGCTGGCGTCGGGGAAGAGCTGCAGGCAGAACCGGATCATGCCGTAGGTTCCGACCTTGTCCAGGACACCGACCAGCAGGGTCGCCGTCGCGGGCGTCGCCGCCGCGGCCGCGTCGGGGAGCCAGGTGTGCACCGGCCACATCGGCGCCTTGATCGCGAAGGCGATGAAGAAGCCGAGCCAGAGCCACTTCTGGGTGGTCGGGTCGAGGTTGAGGCCGGTGAGGTGGCTGATCAGGAAGCCCTGTGGACCCCTCGGCCCGTGCACATAGAGCGCGATGACGCTGACCAGCATGACCAGGCCGCCGGCGAGGGAGAACAGGAGGAACTTGACCGCGGCATACTGCCGCTGCGGTCCGCCGTATGACCCGATCAGGAAGTAGACCGGGATGAGCATCGCCTCGAAGAAGACGTAGAAGAGGAAGACGTCCGTCGCCGCGAACACCCCGACCATGAAGGCGAGCAGGGACAGCGTCAGCGCGAAGTAGTTCTTCTCGCGGCGTCCGCCGTCGGGCACGTCGTGCCACGCGGCGAGGATGCACACCGGGGTGAGGATCGCCGACATGACGATGAGGGACAGGGCGATGCCGTCGACCCCGAGGGCGTAGGACACCCCGAAGGTCTTGATCCACTGGTGGGTCTCGGTCAGCTGGAACTGCTGCAGCGAGTTCGCGTCGAACTGCGTGACCGCACCGATGGCCACCGCCAGCGTGAGCACGGACACGGCGAGCGCGATCTGCTTGGCCTTGTCGGCCAGGGCAGCGGGGAGGGCCGCGATGACGAGTGCGCCGGCGAGCGGCAACACCATCAGCACGGTCAGCCAGGGGAAGGTCTCCATCAGTTGATCACCCACAGTGCACCGAAGACGGCGACGACACCGGCCAGCATCGTCAGGGCATACGAGCGTGCGAAACCGTTCTGTAGCTGCCGGAGGCGATCGGAGGTGCCACGGGTCAGGTCCGCGAGCCCGGTGAACGCTCCGTCGATGCCGTGCCGGTCGCTCCATTCGACGGCGTCGGTCAGGTCGATGCCCGGACGCATGAAGATCGCCTCGTTGATGTCGTCCTGATAGAGGTCCTTGCGGGCCGCCCGGGTGAGGGCGTTCCCGGCCGGGGCGACGATCGGGACGTCGGCCGCGCCGTAGCGCATCCACGCGAGACCGGCTCCGGCCGCGACGAGGACGAGGGTGGCGCCCATGAGGAGCCACTTGTTGACGACCGGCTCGCCCTCGTGGCCACCACCGACGATCGGTTCGAGCCACTTGGTGAACATTCCGGTCGGCCCGAGGATGAACCCGAGAGCGGCGGACCCGACCGCGAGGATCATCATCGGGATCGTCATCGTCAACGGTGATTCGTGCGGGTGCTGGTGGTCGGTCCACCGCTTGTCGCCCTGGAAGGTCATGAAGAAGAGGCGGGACATGTAGAACGCGGTGATTCCGGCGCCGATCAGGGCGGCGAGGCCGAAGACCCAGGGGCGCCAGCCCTCCCCGATGAACGCGGCCTCGATGATCTTGTCCTTGGACCAGAACCCCGAGAAGGGCGGGACCCCCAGGATGGCCAGCCAGCCGAGGCCGAAGGTGACCCAGGTGATCTTCATGAACGGGCCGAGGCCGCCGAAGCGACGCATGTCGACCTGGTCGCTCATCCCGTGCATGACCGAGCCGGCACCGAGGAACATGCCGGCCTTGAAGAAGCCGTGGGTGAGCAGGTGCATGATCGCGAAGGCGTAGCCCACCGGGCCGAGGCCGGCGGCGAGCATCATGTAGCCGATCTGGGACATCGTCGAGGCGGCGAGCGCCTTCTTGATGTCGTCCTTGGCGCACCCGACGATCGCGCCGAAGAGCAGGGTGACCGCCCCGACGATCGTCACGGCGAGCCGTGCGTTGGGCGCGGCGTCGAAGATCGCGTGACTGCGCACGACGAGGTAAACACCGGCGGTGACCATGGTCGCCGCGTGGATGAGGGCGGACACGGGGGTCGGACCGGCCATCGCGTCACCGAGCCAGCTCTGGAGTGGGAACTGCGCGGATTTGCCGCAGGCACCGACGAGGAGGAGCAGGCCGATCGCGGTCAACGCACCGGTGCTCGCGTGCGGCACGCCCGCGTTGACCGTGGCGAAGTCGACCGCGTGGAAGGTCGCGAACATCATCGCGATGGCGAGCGAGAGGCCCATGTCACCGACGCGGTTGACGACGAAGGCCTTGTTGGCCGCGGTCGCGTACGCCGGGTTGTGGTTCCAGAAGCCGATCAGGAGGTAGGAGGCGAGCCCGACGCCCTCCCAGCCGACGAAGAGCAGGACGTAGGAGTCCGCGAGCACCAGGGTGAGCATGGCGGCCACGAACAGGTTGAGGTAGGCGAAGAAGCGCCGCTTGTCGGGGTCGTGATTCATGTACCCGAGCGAGTACACGTGGATCAGCGAGCCGACGAAGGTGATCAAGAGGACGAAGCTCAGCGAGAGCGGATCGACCAGCACCCCCGCGTGCAGTTGGAAACTTCCGGCCGGGATCCAGTTGTAGAGGATCTGGTGCGTCGACCGGGCCTCGGGGGCCGCGCCCAGGGTCTGGGTCAGGGCGACGACCCCGAGCCCGAAGCTGGCCCAGGACAGGCCGGTGGCGAGGCCGGGACCGAAGCTGTCGGTGATCCGGCCGCCGAGCAGGAGCAGCAGTGCGCCGGCGAGCGGGAACCCGATGAGCAGCCAGGCCGGCAAGGTCACCGGGCCGGTGTCGGTGGCGGTGGCCTGCGCGATCTGGAGGACGAGGGAAGACACGGTGTCTTGACTCCTTCTACAGCTTCAGCAGGTTGGCGTCGTCGACCGAGGCCGATCGGCGGGCACGGAAGATGGCCATGATGATCGCCAGGCCGACGACGACCTCGGCGGCAGCCACCACCATGACGAAGAGCGCGATGCCCGCCCCCTCGAGCGAGCCGCGCATCCGGCCGAAGGTGACGAACGCGAGGTTGGCCGCGTTGAGCATCAACTCGATGCCCATGAAGACGACGATCGCGTTGCGCCGGGTCAGCACGGTCGCCGATCCGATCGCGAACAGGATGATCGCCAGATAGATGTAGTTCATCAGGCTCATCGGGTGCGGCCCTCCTCGATCTCGTTCTGGAGGTTCTGTTCGGCGGTCGTGAACCGACCCGGCCCGGAGACCTGGTCCCGGTCGATGAGGGTGCGGCTGACCGAGAGGGTCGCCGGGGTGCCGTCGGGCAGCAGGGCCGGGGTGTCGACGGCGTTGTGGCGGGCGTACACGCCGGGCGCCGGGAGGCCGGAGACGTATTCGTTGCGGAGGATTCGCTCCCGGGAGAGATCCTTCTGGGTGGCCTTGACGCCGAGCCGTTCGCGGTGCGCCAGAACCATGGCGCCCAGTGCGGCGGTGATCAGCAGTGCGCTGGTGACCTCGAAGACCCAGACGTAGGTGCCGAAGATGAGGTCGGCCATGGCCGAGACATTGCCGCCGACATTGGCGACATCGAGGGTGGGCTTGCCCGTGACCGCCACATGGCCGATGGCGCCGCCGAGGAGCAGGGCGAGCCCGAGGCTGAGGACGAGGGCGGCCCACTTCTGCCCGCGGATCGTCTCGACCAGCGAGTCGGAGGAGTCGACACCGACGAGCATGAGGACGAAGAGGAAGAGCATCATGACGGCGCCGGAGTAGACGAACACCTGGACGACCCCGAGGAAGGGGGCGCCCTGACCGACATAGAAGATCCCGAGGACGAGCATGGTCAGGGCCATGCCGAGAGCCGCGTGGACCGCCTTGCGGGCGAACAGCAGCCCCAGTGCCCCGATCACCGCGAAGGTGGCGAGGATCCAGAAGACGACCGCCTCACCGGTCCCGGTCATGACGCGTCACCCCCGACCTTCCCCTGGTAGTAGTCGCGCTCGTCCATGCCCTTGGCCATCGGATGCGGCGGCGCGACCATGCCTCCGCTGAGCGGGGCGAGGAGTTGCTCCTTGGTGAAGATCAGGTCCGCGCGACTGTGGTCGGCGAGTTCATAGAAGTTCGTCATCGTCAGCGCCCGGGTGGGACAGGCCTCGATGCACAGTCCGCAGAAGATGCAGCGCAGGTAGTTGATCTGGTAGACCCGGCCGAACCGCTCACCGGGAGAGAACCGGCCGGTGCCGCCGGCGCTGTCGTCGTTGTCGGCGCCTTCGACGAGGATCGCGTCCGCCGGGCAGGCCCAGGCGCACAACTCGCAACCGACGCACTTCTCCAGGCCGTCGGGGTGCCGGTTGAGCTGGTGACGGCCATGGAAGCGCGGACGGGTCGGCCGCTTAACCTCCGGATACTCCTCGGTGTAGACCTTCTTGAACATCGTCGCGAAGGTGACGCCGAAGCCGCCGACCGGCGCGAACATGTCGGAGAAGAAGCCGCCCTTGCCCTGCTCAGCCATGGAGAACCTCCTGCTCGGTGCGTGCCGGTCGGCTCTCGGTGAGGCGCTGCCCCGGAAGCGGAGGCACCGGATACCCGCCTTCGAACGGATCGATCTCGGACGGTGGGGGCGCCTTGGCGGCCTCCGCCTTGGCGGCCTGCTTGCCGTCCCAGATCCACGTGGCGGCGAGAACGCCCACGACGAGCACCCCGATGATGATCAGCAGCGATGTGTAGTAGGTGCGCGAGCCGAGCGAGATGGTGTTGCTCCCGAGCCAACCCTCGTTGGCGGCCTGGATGAAGGCCACCGCCACGACCCAGACGATGGTGATCGGGATGAGGAACTTCCACCCGAAGCGCATGAACTGGTCGTAGCGCGTCCGGGGAAGCGCTCCACGGAGCCAGACGAAGAAGAACATGAACGACCACAGCTTGAGGAAGAACCAGAGCAGGCCCCACCACCCGTGATTGAACATTCCGCTGTTGATGGCGGCGATACCCGGGGGTGCCTGCCAGCCCCCGAGGAAGACCGTCGTCGCGAGGGCGGAGACGGTGAACATGTTGACGTACTCGGCGAGGAAGAACATCGCGAACTTCAGCGAGGAGTACTCGGTGTGAAAGCCGCCGGTGAGTTCACCCTCACCCTCGGCGAGGTCGAAGGGCAGGCGGTTGGTCTCGCCGACCATCGTCACGACATAGATGACGAAGGAGACGATGCACGGGAGGATGAACCACCGGTGCTCCTGCGCCTTGACGATCTGGCTGGTCGACATCGAGCCGGAGAAGAGGAACACGGCCACCAGCGACAGACCCATCGCGATCTCGTAGGAGATGATCTGCGCGCTGCTGCGCAGGCCGCCGAGCAGGGGGTAGGTCGAACCGGAGGACCATCCGGCGAGGACCACGCCGTAGGCGCCGACGCCCGCGACCGCGAGCACGAGGAGGACGGCCACCGGGAGGTCGGTCAACTGGAGCGGCGTCTTGTGACCGAACATCCACACTGCGGGTCCGAGCGGGATGATCGAGAACGAGACGAAGGCCATCGCCCCGAAGAAGGCCGGCGCGAAGAGGAACACGAGCTTGTCGGCGTTCTTGGGGGTCAGATCCTCCTTGAGCGCGAGCTTCACACCGTCGGCGAGGGTCTGCAGGAGTCCGAAGGGGCCGGTCCGGTTGGGCCCGGGTCGCTGCTGCATCCGGCCGATGACCCGTCGCTCGAACCAGATGACGATCAGGGTGTTGAGCAGGAGGAAGACGAAGAGCAGCAGCGCCTTGACGAGGGAGAGCCAGACGGGGGTGTCGCTGAAGTCGGCGACCGGGTTGTCGGTCGGGTCGACGAGGGCGAGCGATCCGAGGGCGGGGACGAGGCTCACGAGGCACCTCCGGGGATGACGGTGACGAGCTGGCCGACAGGAGTGCCGAGATCGCTGACCCGGCACCCGGCCGAATTCGCGGGCAGCCAGACGACGTGATCGACCATCTCGGTGATCGTCAACGGCAGGCTGACCGACCCGCTCGGCCCGGTCACGGTGACGACATCGCCGTCGGCGACGCCGATGGCGGTCGCGCTGGCCGGCGAGAGCCGGGCGACGCTCGGGTGCGCCGTACCGGCGAGATAGGGTTCGCCGTCCTGCAGCGAGCCGCGGTCGAGCAGGAGGTGCCAACTGGCGAGGACGAACTGGCCCGGCCCGGGCTGAGGGACCGAGGACGGGATGGTCGCGGGTCGGTGAGCGCGCCCGCCGGTCCATGGGCCGAGTGCGGCCATCTCACCCTGGATCGCGGCCAGCGACCGCGCACCGAGATAGTGCCCCATCTCACCGGCGAGCAGGTCGAGCACGCGGTGGTCGCTCAGGGCGGAGGTGTCGAGGGCCGCCTGGAACGGCCGCGGGCGCCCCTCCCAGTCGACGAACGTGCCGGCCGCCTCCGCGTGCGGAGCGACCGGAAGGACGACATCGGCGTGGCGGGTGACCGACGAGGGCCGGTAGTCGAGAGAGACGACGAAGGCCCGGTCGAGGGCCTTGTCCGCCTGCGGCCCGAGGTCGGCCGCGTCGACGCCGCCGACGACCAGGGCGGTGATGCCGCCACCGGCAGCCCCCGAGACGATCCCGGCGGTGTCGAGCCCGACATCCGTGGGCAGATCCGAGACACCCCAGGCCTTGGCCACCTGGCCCCGGGCATCGACATTGCGGACCGGGCGACCACCGGGCAGCAGGCCCGAGAGGGCACCGGCCTCGAGGGCCCCGCGCTCGCCCGCGCGCCGCGGGATCCACGCGAGCCGGGCATTGGTCCGCTCGGCCAGATCGAGGGCGGCGGCGAGCCCGCCGGCCACTCCGGCGAGGCGCTCGCCGACCAGGATGATCGGCGACGCCCCCTCCAGGGCCGCCGCGGCGGCGTCGGAGGCGAGCACGTCCGGTTCGGTGCCGGGCGCGGCCGCGATCAGCGTCCCGCCGACCTTGGTCAGGCCGCGGCTGGCGAAGGGGGCCACCGAGCTGACGACGGTCCGGCTCTTGCGGAACGCCTTGCGCAGGCGCAAGAAGACGATCGGGCTCTCCTCCTCGGCCTCGAAGGCGACGAGGAGGACGTGGCTCGCGTGCTCGAGATCGGCATACGTCACGGCGCCGCCGTCGGGGCCCGTGGCCACGACGCTCGACACCAGGAATTGGGCCTCTTCGGCGCTGTGCGGGCGGGTGCGGAAGTCGATCGCGTTGGTGTGCAGCACCATACGGGCGAACTTGGCGTAGGCGTAGGCGTCCTCGGCGCTGATCCGGCCGCCGGTGAGGACGGCACCCTTGGTGCCGGCCAGACCTCGGGCCGCCGCCGCCAGCGCCTCCGGCCACGAGGCGACCTGGAGGTCACCGGCCGCGTCGCGGACCATCGGGAACTCGAAGCGGTCGCCGACGTTCGGCGACATGAACGCCCAGCGCCCCTTGTCGCAGTTCCACTCCTCGTTGACCGCCGGGTCGTTGATCGCCATCCGGCGAAGAACGGTGCCGCGTCGGTGGTCGGTGCGGATCGCGCAGCCGCTCGCGCAATGCTCGCAGGCGCCGGGGGTCGAGACCAGGTCGAACGGGCGGCTGCGGAAGCGGTAGGCCGCACCGGTCAGCGCCCCGACCGGGCAGATCTGCACGGTGTTGCCGGAGAAGTAGCTCTCGAAGGGCTGTTCCTCGTAGATCCCGACCTGCTGGAGGGCACCGCGTTCGACGAGGGCGATGAACGGGTCGCCGGCGATCTGGTCGGAGAAGCGGGTGCACCGGGCGCACAGGACGCAGCGCTCGCGGTCGAGAAGGACCTCGGAGGAGATCGCGACCGGCTTGGGGTAGGTCCGCTTGAAGTCCTCGAACCGGGACACCGATCGCCCGCTGCTCATGGCCTGGTTCTGCAGGGGGCATTCGCCGCCCTTGTCGCAGACCGGGCAGTCGAGCGGGTGGTTGATGAGCAGGAGTTCCATCACCCCGTGCTGGGCCTTCTCGGCACCGGCGGAGGTGTACTGGGTCTTCACCTCCATCCCGGGGGCAACGGTCATCTGGCACGACGCCTGCGGCTTCATCCGTCCGGGCGGACCCTGCATCTGACGCGGGGCTCCCGGCTTGCCGTCCGGGCCGGGTGGGCCGGGCATGGCGACCTCGACGAGGCACTGCCGGCAGGCGCCGACCGGGTCGAGACCGGGGTGATCGCAGAAGCGAGGGATCTCGATGCCGACCTGCTCGGCCGCCCGGATGATGAGGGTGCCCTTGGGCACCGACACGGGGATGCCGTCGATCGTCAGCGTGACGAGGTCCGCCGCGGGCTTGGCTTCGGGCGTGGCGGTCATACGGACGCGGTCTCCTTCACGAAGAGGGAGGAGGCGTCCCGGTCGAAGGGACACCCGCCTTGGCGGAGGTGCTCGAGGTACTCGTCGCGGAAGTACTGGATGCTGCTGGTGACGGGCGAGGTGGCACCGTCGCCGAGCGCGCAGAAGCTGCGCCCGAGGATGTTGTCGGCGATGTCGAGGAGCTTGTCGAGGTCCTCCTCACTCCCCTTGCCGTGCTCGAGTCGGCCGAGGATCTGCTTCAGCCACCAGGTGCCCTCGCGGCACGGTGTGCACTTGCCGCACGACTCGTGCTTGTAGAAGTCGATCCACCGATCGACCGCGCGCACGACACAGGTCGTCTCGTCGAAGATCTGCAGGGCGCGGGTGCCGAGCATCGAGCCGGCCTTGGCGACCGAGTCGAAGTCGAGGGGGACGTCGAGGTGCTCGTCGGTGAACAGCGGCGTCGAGGAGCCGCCCGGCGTCCAGAACTTAAGCCGGTGGCCGGCGCGTATGCCGCCGGACATGTCGAGCAGCTCGCGAAGGGTGATCCCGAGGGGCGCCTCGAACTGCCCCGGGTTGGCGACGTGACCGGAGAGGGAGAAGATGCCGAAGCCCTTGGAACTCTCGGTGCCCATCGCGGCGAACCAGTCCGCGCCGTGGAGCAGGATCGGCGGGACCGAGGCGATCGACTCGACATTGTTGACCACGGTCGGGCGGGCATAGAGGCCGGCGACCGCAGGGAACGGCGGCTTGGACCGGGGCTGGCCCCGGCGGCCCTCGAGGGAGTCGAGCAGGGCGGTCTCCTCCCCGCAGATGTAGGCACCCGCGCCCGCGTGGACGGTGACGTCGAGGTCGAATCCGGAGCCGTGGATGTTCTTGCCGAGGTGGCCCGCGGCATACGCCTCCTCGACGGCGCGCATCAACCGGCGATAGACGTGGACGACCTCGCCGCGGAGGTAGATGAACGCATGATTGCAGCCGATGGCGTAGGAGGTGATCGCGACCCCCTCCACGAGGAAGTGCGGCGCGGCCATCATCAGCGGGATGTCCTTGCAGGTGCCCGGCTCGGACTCGTCGGCGTTGACGACGAGGTAGCGGGGGCCGCCGTCGGGCGGGGGCAGGAAGGACCACTTCATCCCCGTGGGGAAGCCGGCGCCGCCACGGCCGCGCAGGCCGGAGTCCTTGGCCATCGTCACGAGGGCGGACGGCTCCATGGCGAGCGCCCGGGTCAGGGCCTGGTAGCCCTCGTTGGCTTCGTAGGTCTCCAGGGTCCAGCTCTGCGGGTGGTCCCAGAACCTGGTGAGGATCGGGGTCAGCGTCGTCATCTCACTCCCCAGCCTTGTCGATCAGGTGCGTCCCGCTCGGCGCGGTCCAATCGTGCTCCTGGGCGATCCGCAGACCGACCAGGCTCGCCGGACCGGCGCCGACACCCTCGTCGGCGAGCCCATCGGAGAACCCGGCCAAGGTGCGCGACATCTCCTTGAACGAGCACTGCCGATCGGGGCCGCGGGTCGGCCGGACGGGCGTGCCGGCGCGCAGGTCGTCGACGAGCCGCACCGTCGACTCCGGGGTCTGGTTGTCGTAGAACTCCCAGTTGACCATGACGACGGGGGCGAAGTCGCAGGCCGCATTGCACTCGACGCGTTCGAGCGTGATGCGGCCGTCGGCCGTGGTCTCGTCGTGCTCGAGGCCGAGGTGCTCGCTCACGGTGTCCCAGATCCGGTCACCGCCCATGATCGCGCACAGGGTGTTGGTGCAGACGCCCACGGTGTAGTCGCCATTGGGGTGACGTTTGTACTGGGTGTAGAAGGTCGCGACGCCGCTGACCTCGGCCTCGGTCAGCCCGAGTTCGTCGGCGCAGAAGCTCACGCCACGTCCCGCGATGTAGCCGTCGACACTCTGCACGAGATGGAGCATCGGCAGCAGGGCCGAGCGCGGCTGGGGGTAGCGGGCGATGATCGCCTGCGCGTCGTCGTGCAGACGCGCGAGGACGTCCGCGGCATACGGCTCCCGGCTCTCGGCACTCACGTGCAGGAAG
The DNA here is from genome assembly GCA_039812345.1 of Nostocoides sp. GTDB lineage: Bacteria > Actinomycetota > Actinomycetes > Actinomycetales > Dermatophilaceae > Nostocoides_A. Next base: position 19,129 of record JBDIAJ010000011.1, read on the forward strand.
CCGGACGCCGTCTGTTCGCCGTAGTGCTCCATCAGCGGTCGACACCTCCCATGACCGGGTCGATCGAGGCGACCGCCACGATGACGTCGGCGACCTGAGCGCCTTCGCACAGCGCGGCGACCGCCTGCAGGTTGTTGAAGCTGGGCTCGCGGAAGTGCGCCCGGAAGGGCCGGGTGCCGCCGTCGGAGACCAGGTGGCAGCCGAGTTCGCCCTTCGGAGACTCGACGGCTGTGTAGACCTGGCCGGGCGGGACCCGGAAGCCCTCGGTGACCAGTTTGAAGTGATGGATGAGGGACTCCATCGAGGTCCCCATGATCTCCTTGATGTGGGCCAGGCTGTTGCCCATCCCGTCGGAGCCGACCGCGAGTTGCGCGGGCCAGGCGATCTTCTTGTCGGCGATCATCACGGGCCCGGCTCGGCCCTGGAGGACGTCGATGACCTGCTCGACGATGGCCAGCGACTGCCACATCTCGTCGATGCGCACCCGCAGCCGGTCATAGGCGTCGGCGCCGGTGCGGGTGACGACGTCGAAGTCGTAGTTCTCGTAGCCGCAGTAGGGAGCCGACTTGCGCAGGTCGTGCGGGAGGCCGGCGCTGCGCAGCATCGGCCCGGTGATGCCGAGGGCCATGCATCCGGAGAGGTCGAGGTAGCCCACGCCGACGGTGCGGCCCTTCAGGATGGGGTTCTCCACCATGAGCAGCTCGAGCTCGTGGAAACCCGTCCGCAGCAGCGGGATGATCTCGCGGATCGCCTGGATGGAGCCGGCCGGGAGGTCCTGGGCCACACCGCCGGGACGGATGTAGGCGTGGTTCATCCGCAGGCCGGAGATCATCTCGAAGATCGAGAGGATCCGCTCGCGCTCGCGGAAGCCGACGGTCATGACGGTGGTCGCGCCCATCTCCATGCCGCCGGTGCCCATGCAGACGAGGTGGCTGGTGATGCGGTTGAGTTCCATCATCAGAACGCGGATGGCGCTGGCCCGCTCGGGGATCTCGTCGGTGACGCCGAGCAGCTTCTCGACCGCCAGGCAGTAGGCGGTCTCGGTGAAGAGCGGCATGACGTAGTCCATGCGCGTGCAGAAGGTCACGCCCTGGGTCCAGGTGCGGAACTCCATGTTCTTCTCGATGCCCGTGTGGAGATAGCCGATCCCGGCGCGGGCCTCGGTGACGGTCTCGCCCTCGAGCTCGAGGATGAGCCGGAGCACGCCGTGGGTGGACGGATGCTGGGGACCCATGTTGACGACGATCCGCTCCTCGGGGAGCGAGCCGACGTCACCGACGATGTCGTCCCAGTCGCCGCCCTGAGCGGTGAAGACGCGGGCACCCTCCTCCTCGGCCCCGGGTGTGGCGAACACGTCGGGGGTCGGAACCGTCTCGTCGACGGTCTCGAAGACGGTGCTATCGCTGCTCATCGGGGCTCCCGAGGTGTGGCGAAGTGGCGGAGGGAGGAAGAACTGCGTGCGGCGGTCATCAGTTGTAGGACCTCCGCTGGTCGGGCGGGGGCACGGAGCCGCCCTTGAACTCCACGGGGATCCCGCCGAGCGGATAGTCCTTGCGCTGCGGGTGGCCCGGCCAGTCGTCGGGCATGAGGATGCGGGTCAGCGACGGGTGGTCGTCGAAGATGATGCCGAACATGTCCCAGGTCTCGCGCTCGTGCCAGTCGGCTGCCGGGTAGGTCGCCACGACGCTGGGCACATGGGGGTCGGAGTCGGGGCAGGTCACCTCGAGCCGGAGGCGACGGCTGCCGTGCGTGATCGACATGAGGTGATAGACCACGTGCAACTCGGCGCCGGTGTCCGAGGGGTTGTGCACCCCCGAGACCGACAGGCAGAGTTCGAAGCGCAGGGCGGGGTCGTCGCGGAGGGCGCGCACCACAGCCGGGAGGTGCTCGCGCTGCACGACAAGAGTCATCTCGCCGCGATCGATGACCGTCCGGACGAACGCGTCCGCCGGGACCTGCGCCTCGACCGCATCGGCGATGGCGTCGAAATCACCGCCATACGGACGGACGGCGGCACCGGGGTAGAGGATCGGCGAGCGCAGCCCGCCGTAGCCCGTGGTGTCGGCACCCCGGGTCGCGCCGAACATCCCCTCGCGCTCGCCGCGCTGGATCGGCTCGGGCGCGGTGCCGGGCGCGGCCGGCAGGTTGTCGGCCGGGGGGATCGGTGTGTCGGTCATGCGAGCAGACTCCGTCCGGCCGGAACGCCGTGGTCGTGGGTCGGGGCCATCAGCTGGGTCGGGGTCGCCCGCAGGGCGGCCTCCTCGGCGGCCCGGGCGGCGGCGACTCGGTTGACCCCGAGCTTGGAGTTCTGGATCTGGTCGTGCAGCACGAGGATCGCGTTGAGCAGCATCTGCGGCCGCGGCGGGCAGCCGGGGAGATAGACGTCGACCGGGACGATGTGATCGACGCCCTGCACGATGGCGTAGTTGTTGAACATGCCGCCGGAACTCGCGCACACGCCCATGGAGATGACCCACTTGGGCTCGGGCATCTGGTCATAGACCTGGCGAACGACCGGTGCCATCTTCTGGGAGACCCGTCCGGCGACGATCATCAGGTCGGCCTGCCGGGGCGTGGCGGAGAACCGCTCCATCCCGAAGCGGGCGATGTCGTAGTCGGGGGTGCCGACGGCCATCATCTCGATGGCGCAGCAGGCGAGCCCGAAGGTCGCCGGCCAGACCGAACTCTTGCGCATGTATCCGGCGACCTGCTCGACCGTGGTCAGCAGGAACCCGGCGGGGAGTTTCTCTTCGATGCCCATTGGCTGCCTCGCTCTGCCGTCAGTCCCAGTCCAGGCCGCCGCGACGCCAGACGTAGGCGTAGGCGATGAACACGGTGAGGATGAACAGGATCATCTCGACCAGCGCGAACAGGCCGAGTTGTTTGAAGGCGACGGCGAACGGATAGAGGAAGACCGACTCGACGTCGAAGATGATGAAGAGCATCGCCGTCAGGAAGTACTTGATCGGCACCCGTCCGCCACCGGAGGCCTGCGGCGACGGCTCGATGCCGCACTCGTAGGCGTCCACCTTGGCCCGGTTGTAGCGCTTCGGGCCCGTCAACGGTGCGATGGCCACGGAGAAGACCGCAAACCCGCCACCGATGGCGAGCAGGAACAGCAGCGGTAGGTACGAGTGGTGGTTCACGAGCGACCCACCTCCCTTTCTTCAGATGTGGTGCGCGTCACCGGCGCAAGCCAGTCAATCCTATGGGTCTGACACCCTCTCGCGCGCGCAGGCCCCGTCGTGGCGAAACCGGTGTCGACGTGGGACATCACGCGTCCGGGGCCATCGCCGACATGGCCACCACGAGCCGGTCGGACAGGTGGCCGCCGCGCTCCTCGGGCAGATTCGCCATGATCTTCAGCAACAGGCGCATCAGGGAGGTCCGGGGAAGGCCGTATTTCGTGGCGAGCCGCATGACCTCGGGGTGCCCGATCGCATGGGCGAACCACCGCCCCAGGGTGAAATAGCCGCCGAGCGCGTCCTTCATCCGCGGGCCGTATGCCGCGAGCACGCGTTCCCGGGCCGCGTCACCGTCGCGGGAGAGCGCCTGGGCGATGATCTCGCTGCCCACCCGGGCGGCCTCGAGGGCATAGTCGATGCCCTCGCCATTGAACGGGTTGACCATGCCCCCGGCGTCGCCGACGAGAAGGAGCCCATCGGCATACAGGGGCGTGCGGTTGAAGCCCATCGGGAGGGCGGCGCCGCGGATCGGGCCGGCGGACTCGTCGTGGACGAGATGCCAGTCGGGCTCGATGTCCTCGACCCAGCGACGCATGACGTCCTTGTAGTCGGTCCTGCCGAAGGCGCTGGAGGTGTCGAGGATGCCGAGGCCGACGTTGGTGCGACCGTCCTCGAGGGGGAAGAGCCAGCCGTAGCCGGGCATGAGCATCCGGGTGCCGGCGTCGTCGCGGGTCCACAGTTCGAGGTGGGACTCGAGATAGTCGTCCTGCCGCGGCGTCTTGTAGTAGGCGCGGACCGCGACGCCCATGACCCGGTCCTCGCGCTTCTCCCGGCCGACGGCGGTGGCCAGGCGGGAGGAGACGCCGTCGGCGGCGACGACAACGGGGGCGCGCACGGCATACGTCTCGCCGGTGGAGCGCCCCCCGGCGTCGAGTCGGCGGGCGGTCACACCCACCACGCGACCGGTGCGCTCGTCGCGGATGGGCGCCGTGACGGACGTGCGCTCGTGGAGGCGCGCGCCGCGGTGCTGGGCGTGGCGGGCGAGCGTCTCGTCGAGCTGGGCACGGGTGCGCACCATGCCGTAGTCGGGAAAGGTGCGCGTCGTCGGCCAGTCGAGAGTGAGCGTGTGTCCGCCGCCCTTGATCCGCAGGCCGCGGGTGCGTTGCCAGCCGGTGGTGTCGACTCCGAGGGAGATGAGTTCCTTGACGGCGCGGGGGGTCAACCCGTCACCGCAGATCTTGTCGCGGGGGAAGGCGGCCTTCTCGAGCAGGACGACGTCGAGACCGTGCTGGGCGAGATAGGCCGCCGTGGAACTGCCCCCGGGGCCGGCGCCGACGACGACGACATCGGCCTGGTCGACAGGCTGCGTCATGTCGGCGTCCTCGGGGGGCTTGTGAACGGTTTCACGATCGTTCGGAGTCTAGGCGAGCCTCCCCCCGCCGGCGCAACCCAGCCGGGCGCGTCCCCCGCCGGTCGCGCTCGCTTCGGCGGTTGCGTCGGGGGACCCCACCGCGTCGACCGCATCGGCGCCGCACAGGTCACCGCCCGGTCGACGACGTGATCACGCCCCCGGGGTCGGCGCGTCGGGGGAGCTCGGCTGGGGGTCGGGCTCCGGCACCAGCACCGGGTCCGTCGGGGTCGATCCGGGATCCGCTGGCGGCGCTGACTGTCCCGGGTCGGTGGGCGTGGGTTGGGCCGGCTCCGACGGTTCTGTCGGTTGGGTGGGGTCCGACGGTGGGGCCGGGTCGGCGGGCTGGGCGGGCGGTTGCGCCGGGGTGTCGCCGGGCAGCCCCAGCGCCGCGTCGACGGCGTCGCGCCCCTTGCCGATGAGATCGTCGAACCGACCGCCGGTCTGCTTGCTCAACGCGTCCTCGATCTTGTCGAGGACGGAATCGGCCTGGTCGGGGTGCTCCCGGGCGTAGTCCTTCGCCTTGTCGAGCGCCTCGCCACCACTGATCGCCTGCGGTTCGCTGGTCATCATCGACTCCTTCGCTGCGTCGGTCGCGGATCCGATCCACCGTAGGCGAGGTCGGGCCACGAGGGCGTGTTGACGAGCGATGCACTTCTCGAGCGCCCGGCCCGTCTGCGTGGGCGGCCGGAGCGCTCCGGATCAGGGTGCGGTGAGAGAGTCACGCATCGGCAGGAACTTCGCGTCGGACTCGGCGACCTCGTCCTCGGGGTCGGATCCGGCGACGATGCCGCACCCGGCATACAGCGTGATCTGGCGGGGATCGGTAGGCGACAGGAGACCGCAGCGCAGGGCGATCCCCCACTCGCCGTCGCCGGCCGCGTCCATCCAGCCGACGGGACCGGCGTATCGGCCGCGGTCCATCCCCTCCAACTCGGTGACGAGGGCATCGGCCGTCGATGTCGGCGTGCCGCAGACCGCGGCGGACGGGTGGAGCGCGGCCGCGAGTTCCAGGGAGTCGGCGCCGTCGTCGACGACCCCGGCGACATCGGTGGCGAGATGCATGACATTGGCGAGGTGGAGGACGAACGGGGCCTCGGGGACATACATCGAGGTGCAGTGTCGGCTCAGGGCGTCGGCGACCGACCGGACGGCGTATTCGTGCTCCTCGAGGTCCTTGGAGGAGCGGGCCAGGGAGGCCGCGAGGGCGAGGTCGTGCGTGTCGTCACCGGTGCGGCGGATCGTCCCGGCGAGGACTCGCGATGTCGCCAGCCCCCGATCGAGCCGGACGAGCATCTCCGGGGTCGCGCCGACGAGCCCGTCGACGGCGAACACCCAGGTGGTGTCGTAGCGCTCCTGCAGCCGGCGCAACACCCAGCGGGCGTCGATCGTGTCGCGGGCGCTGGCGACGAGTGACCGAGCCAGGACGACCTTGTCGAGCCGACCGTCGGTGATCCGCTCGACCGCCTCGGCGACAGCCAGCTCCCAGTCGGCGGCCGACTTGGCGCCGTCGGCGAAGGCCACCACCCCGGGAGGGGCCGGGTCGGCCGCGCGGGCGAGCGGAGCGGCATACGGCAGAGAGCCGTCGGTCGTCACGGTGGTGACCCACGCGTCGTCGCCGCGGCGACCGACGACGACCGCGGGGACCACGAGGGTCGAGGGCGTCGCCGAGGACGCGGAATAGGCCATCGAGGCGAAAAGGATCGGGCCGGTGCCGGGGACCTGGACGTCGTCGCGGACGACGGCGCCGGCGGCGACCGCGCGCCACCAGGAGGCGGCGTCGGCGAAGCGGGACGGACCGGTCGTCGTGGTCGAGAGCGCGCGGCCCCAGCCGATCAGGCCCTCGCCGCGGCGGACCCAGGAGACGAGGTCGCCGGGTGCGACGCCGGGGAGAAGCGTCAGCAGGGACTCGGCCTGAGCGACGGCGAGTCGGGCCGTGCGAGCCACGAGTGCAGTGGCGGGGGTCGGCATCGTGGTCATCGGCAGAGAAGCCTACGACGCATGAGGCAGGATGCTGGCATGACCCGAGCCACTCTGGAGAAGGATCCCAGCGAAGTCGCGGCGATGTTCGACGGGGTGGCGGAGAAGTACGACCTCACCAATGATGTCCTGACCGGGGGGATCGACCGATTGTGGCGTCGGGCGACCGTCGCCGCGATCGGCGCCCGGGCGGGCGAGGTGGTGCTCGACATCGCCGCCGGAACCGGGACGAGTGCGGAGCCGCTCGCGGACGGCGGGGTGCACGTGGTGCCGGCGGATTTCTCGTTGGGGATGCTGCGGGTGGGCGTCCGGCGCCGGCCCGATCTCGCCTTCACCGCGGCGGACGCGATGCGGCTGCCGTTCGCCGACGGGGCGTTCGACGCGGTGACGATGTCGTTCGGGCTGCGCAATGTCGCCGATGTCGGGGCGGCGCTGCATGAGTTCGCGCGGGTGACGCGAGCGGGTGGGCGGCTGGTCGTCTGCGAGTTCAGCGCGCCGACGAACGGGATGTTCCGGCGGGTCTACACCGAATACCTGATGCGCGCCCTGCCGTCGGTTGCGCGGCGGGTGAGCTCGAGTCCGGACTCGTATGTCTATCTCGCGGAGTCGATTCGGGCCTGGCCCTCGCAGCGGGAGCTCGGTGAGCGGATCGCGGAGGCGGGGTGGTCGTCGGTGGAGTGGCGCAACCTGACCGGGGGGATCGTGGCGCTGCATCGCGCCGTGCGCAGCTGAGCCCTGGCGCTCCATCGCGCCGTGCGCGGCTGAGCCGCGGCGGCTGGATCAGAGGCGGGCGGCGACGGCTCGCAGGGCGGCGTGGTCGGCGCGATGCCGGGCGCGGGAGGTGGGCACCTCGATGATCCGTATGCCGTCGGCATACGTCGCGAGGGCCTGAGTCAGCGCCTGGGCGGTCGTCACCCGGAGGTGATCGACGCCGTGCGCGGCGCACAGGCCGGCGAGGTCGGTGCCGGTCGGGGTGGCGAACAGCCGGTCGAAGGCCCCGGCGCGGGCGGGCTCACCGGGCTCGAGGAGGGTGAAGATCCCGCCGCCGTCGTCGTTGATGACGACGATCGTCAGGTCGGGGCGGGGCTCCCCCGGACCGATGAGGAGGGCGTTGGCGTCGTGGAGAAAGGTCAGGTCTCCCATCAGCGCGTATGCCGATCCCTCCGCGAGCGCGATCCCCGCCGAGGTCGCGACACACCCGTCGATGCCGGCCAGCCCGCGGCTGGCGACGATGGTGAGGGTGCGCAACGGAAGGTCCCGGTTCGCAGCGGAAGGTTGCCGCGGTGCGGAGGAGACAGCGGCATCGGGCCGGAAGGCCGTGGCGGGTGCAGCGAGGGTGAGGTCGACGTCGCGGACGGCGTTGGAGGAGCCGAGGAAGAGGTGCGCGCCGGGGGGGAGGCCGGCGAGGACCGTCCGGGCGGCGGCGAGGCCGCTCCCCCAGGGCGGGGGGTCGGCGGCGACGAGGCCGGCGAGTCGGGTTCCGGCGGCGTGCCAGGCGCTCGCCCAGGCCGGATCCACGCCGGGCCAGCCGTCGGTGTCCGACAGCGCCGAGAACGGGTGGGCCGACCGGACCACACCGGCGGGATCGGCGACGAGCCGGCGATCGGTCACCGCCTCGACGACGAGCCCGGGGCGACGCAGGAGGGCGAGGACCGCACGCGAGAGCGTCGGGCGGCCGACGACGAGGACCCGGTCGGGGGCGTGCGCGTCGAGCCACCCGGGGACGCTGAGCAGCAGCGGGCCATGCGGGAGGGCGGCGTCGTCGGCGAGCAGGCGGCCGAACGGTTCGGCCAGCAGCGGGTAGCCGTGCCGACGGGCGAAGTCCGAGACCACCGGCCGGGTGGCCGGGTCGACGAGGTCGCCGAGGACGACCAGGGTCCGGGACAGGTCGCCCAGCACGCCCGCCGGACGGTCGGCCGGGCCGCGCCCGGCATCCGGCACCATCGAGGTCGGGTCGCCGCTCGCCGCGACCGCCGGCTCGTCCTCGCGGCCGCTCGCCACGACCGCCGGCTCGTCCTCGCGGCCGCTCGCCGCGACCGCCGGGCCGACCTCGGGACCGGGCAGCGGCCAGCCGTCGGGCACGAGCGGCTCCCGCAGGCACACGTTCAGGTGCACCGGTCCGGGGTCGCCGCCGCCCCCGGGGGGTGCGCAGGCGGCATACGCACTGCGCACGACGCCCCGGATCTCCGCAAGATAGCTCCCCTCCCCCGGTGCGTCGATGTCGGCCTCCCACCGCACCGCGGCGCCGAACATCCCCGGCTGCACCGTCGTCTGATTGGCCCCGGAGTGGCGCAGGTCGCGGGGGCGGTCGGCCGAGACGACAATCAGGGGCACGCCAGCGTGATGCGCCTCGAGCACGGCCGGATGGAGATTGGCCACGGCCGTGCCCGATGTCGTGACGACGAGCGGGGGCCGGCGGGAGGTCTTCGCCAACCCGAGCGCGAGGAAGGCGGCGGACCGCTCGTCGACCCGGACGTGCAGCCGCAGGTGGCCGGCGTCGGCGGCGGCGAGGGCGGCATACGCGAGCGGCGCCGAACGCGAACCCGGGCAGAGCACGACCTCCCGCACCCCGCAGGCGACCGCCTCGTCGATCAGCGCTCGGGCGAGAGCGACGGCGGGTGACGACACGGCCCGATCATGCCAAACCCGCGGTTCATGGCACGCTTGGCCCGAGCACGAGCGAAGGAACCGGATGACCGACACGCACACGTCCCCTGACGTGGACCTGCCCTGGGACACCCTGGTGGCCAGGGCCAGCGCGTATGCCGCTCGGGCGCCTCGCCCCGGCGCCCTCCCCTCCGCCGACTCCACCTGGGCGGTCGACCTCGAGGCGGGGACGCTGACCGTCGCCGACGGTCCCGAGACCACGACGACCCCGATCCAGGTGGCCGGCACCTTCGACCCCGCCGAGGGGACCTGGATGTGGGGGTGGGAGCACGACTCGGTGCCCGACGACCTCGCCCTCGCCGCCTCGCGCCTGCGCACATATGGCGAGCGGCAGAACCGCGACGACCTGACCACCTCGCCGGTCCACGCGGACGAGGAACTGGCCGGCGGCTACGCCGAGGTCACCGCCTACCTGTGGGGCGCGTCCGGCGTCTTCGCCGCCCCCGCCGGCCACACCGTCGCCTACCTCCTGATCGACGGTCCGGACAGCGGAGGCGTCCCCGGCGGGGTCACCGTCCCCGACCTCATCCCCGCCCGGGGGCTGGACCGGCCCCGGCTGGCCGACCCCGACGGCATTCCACTCGCCGACGAGCACCTCGCCTCCGCGGCACCCGAGTTCACCGCCGAGCAGGCCGTCGCGGTGGTCGTCTCCTACCTGCGGCAACTCCACCCGCTCCATCACCTGGCCCGGGACGACAATCCGACGGTCGAGATGCTCGCCCAGCGCACCAGCGCGCAGGAGGCGCTGCGCCGGGCGTTCTGGCGCCGCAGCGACGACCTCCACGACAACGCCCACCTCGGGTTCGACCACGTCTTCGACGTCGAGACGATGACCGACTGGGACGCGCACGCGGTCGGGGCCCGCATGTGGCAGGTCACCTGGGTCCGCGCCACGCCCACGGGCGAGATCGGCGAGGGCTATCTCGTCATGCTCTTCGACGACGCGCCACAGCTCGTCGACCGGATCATCGCCGGCTGCGGCCGCTCAGGGCAGCCGCCCGGTCACCGGATCCCGGTCCGTCAGGCAGTATGCCGATCCTCCCGGCCCGCTCATGACGCTCCACCGCGGTCCGTCGGCCACGGGCCGGGCGCCGAGGGCCATGTGCCGCGCCCGGCTCGCCTGCCGGTCGGCACAGGCGAGGTCGACATGCCCGGTCACCCGCGCGCGGGCGCCCGGATCGTCGAGGCGGTGCAGGAGGATCCGGACCGGCAGCGGTTCGGGCAGGGTGAGCACGGCGAACTCCGGGCGGGTCCCCGTCTCGGGGCCGAGCGCCAGGAGCGCGGACCAGAAGGCGAGCTCGGCGGCATACGTCGGCGCTGGGATGTCGAGCGTGACCTGGTCGAGCCGCTCGTCGATCCGCATCGGCCGCGTCCGGGCGGCCCCATCCCACGTTGTCAGGCAGAAGACGAACCCGCCGGGCGAGGCCATGACGATGACCGTCCCCTCGGGGAACCGGTGGATCTCCCGGGCGCCGAGGCACGCGGCATACGTCGCGGCGACGCCGACGTCGGGCACGTCGAGATCGAGGTGGACGCCGACGTCGGCCTCGACCTCCTGCAGTTTGATCCACGGATCCCCCTGCGCCGGAACGAGTGTCGCGAACTGATCGCGATCGCCCCGCGTCGGTGACAGGGTCGAGCCGGTGACCTCGCGCCAGAACCCCCACGCCTCGCCCGCTGGCCGTGGCGCATCGAGGAAGACCCAGACCCAGCGCACGTCCATGGGGTCGAGCCTCGCACACGGGCTTAGGGTGGCGACGTGGCGACGACGATCCTGCACAACCCGCGGTGCTCGACCTCCCGGGCCGCGGTCGAGGCCGCCGAGGACGCCGGGGCCGACGTCGTGATCCGGCCCTATCTGCGCGACCCGCTCGACGAGGCCGAGTTGCGTGACCTCGTCGGTCGGCTCGAAGACCCGGTCACGAACCTCGTCCGGCGCGATCCCGCCTTCGCCCGCCTCGGTCTGAGCGAGGGCGACGTCGCCACCACCGATCAGGTCATCGCCGTGCTGAGCGCCCACCCCGAACTCCTCCAGCGGCCGGTCCTCGTCCGCGGCGACCGGGCGATCATCGGCCGGCCCCGGGAGCGCGTGGCCGCCTTCCTCGCCGACTGAGCCCGCCGGTGTCCCCGCTGGTTCCGGCGGCCGTTGCGGACGTCCCCGCCCTGCTCGAGGCGCTGCGGGCCGCCCTCGACGGTGGCCCCGCCCTCATCCCGTATGCCGACACGCCCCACCCGCTGCCGCCGCACCGTCCCGAGGACCTCCCGGGCGACCTCGCGCTCGCCGTCGCGACGTCCGGGTCGACCGGGTCACCGAAGCTGGCGCTGCTCACCGCGCCCGCCCTGCGGGCGAGCGCGGGCGCGACACACGAGGTGCTCGGCGGGCCGGGGCAATGGCTGCTCGCCCTGCCGTTGGCCCATATCGCCGGCGTCCAGGTCCTCGTCCGCTCGCTGCTCGCCGGGCGCCCCCCGGTCGTCCTCGACCGGGCCGGGCCGTTCGCGGCGCGCGGCTTCGCCGCGGCGGCGACGGCCATGGGCGACCGGCCGAGGTTCACCGCGCTCGTCCCCACCCAGATCGCCCGGCTCCTCGACGACCCGGACGGGACGGCCGCGCTCGCCCGGTTCGACGCGGTGCTCGCCGGCGGGGCGGCCCTCCCGCCGGCACTGCGGGAACGAGCGGATGCGGCTGGGGTGCGCCTGATCGCCACCTATGGCATGAGCGAGACGGCCGGCGGCTGCGTCTATGACGGCCGGCCTCTGCCGGGGACCGTCGTGTCGATCGAGGCGGACGACCGGGTCCGGCTCGGTGGACCGACGCTGGCCGCGGGCTACCTCGGACGTCCGGAGGAGACGGCCGCCGCGTTCATCGAGGCCGACGGGCGGCGCTGGTTCGCCACCGACGACCTCGGGGAGCTGCGGGCCGACGGCCGACTCCACGTCCTCGGCCGGCGCGACGACGTCATCGTCACCGGAGGCCTGAAGGTGCACCCGCGTGCCGTCGAGGACGCCGCCCTGGCCCATCTCCCGGAGGTGCGGGCCGCGGTCGCCGTCGGGGTCCCCGACCCGACCTGGGGCGAGGCGGTCGTCCTCGCCGTCGTCCTCGGCGAACCGGCCGGGACCGGCGGCCTGAGCACCGCGGAGGTGCGCACCCGGCTGCGGGGTGCGCTCGCGGCATACGCCCTCCCGAAGCAGGTCCTCGTCCTCGACTCCCTCCCCGAGCGCGGTCCCGGCAAACCCGACCGAGCCGCCGTGACGACACGCGCCATCCGGGAAGGGGTGGGACAATAGGCGGGTGATCCGCTTCCTGCCCTGGCTCGCCGCCCTGGTGGTCGCGGTCTACTCGGTCGTCGACTGCATCCAGACGCCCGAGGACGAGGTCCGCGGACTGCCCAAGATCGTCTGGGTTTTCGTCATCCTCCTCTTCCCGTTCGCCGGATCGGCGGCCTGGTGGGTCGCCGGCCGGCCGAAGCCGCTGAGTCTGCCCGGGCGCCCCACCCCCACCGACCGTCGCCGCTCGGGACCCATCGGGCCGGACGACGACCCCGATTTCCTGCGGAAGCTCTGACCTGCACCCATGGCCACTACCGCCCAGTGGGTCGCCGGCGCGCGCCCGCGCACCCTCCCGGCCGCCGTCGCCCCCGTCCTCGTCGGCACCGGTGCCGCCGCGGCCATCGGCCGGGCGAACCTCGCCCTCGCCCTGCTCGCCCTGCTCGTCTCGCTGGCACTCCAGGTCGGCGTGAACTACGCCAACGACTACTCCGACGGCGTGCGCGGGACCGACGCGGCCCGGGTCGGCCCGGTACGCCTCGTCGGGCAGGGCCTGGCGCGGGCCGAGAACGTCCGGTTCATGGCGTTCGTGTCGTTCGGCGTCGCCGGGCTGGCGGGACTCGCCCTCGTCGCGGCCTCAAACACGCTGCCGCTGCTCCTCGTCGGCGCGCTCGCCGTGGTCGCCGCCTGGCGCTACACCGGCGGCCGTAATCCCTATGGCTATCGCGGGCTCGGCGAGGTCTACGTCTTCGTGTTCTTCGGCCTCGTCGCGACGCTCGGGACGACCTACACCCAGGCCCACACGCTGACTGAGGCCAGCGTCCTCGGGGCGTGTGGAGTCGGGGCGCTCGCCAGCGCCATCCTCGTCGCCAACAACCTGCGCGACATCCCCGGCGACACCGTCGCCGGCAAACGTACGCTCGCGGTGCGGCTCGGCGACCGGGGCACCCGGGTCCTCTACGTCGGGCTCGTCGCGGTGGCCTTCGCCGTCGCCGCGTATGCCGCCCGCACCAGCCTCTGGGCCCTCCTCGCCCTCGCTGCGCTGCCGCTCGCCGCCCGCGAGGTGCGGCGGGTGGTGGCCGGCGCCCACGGGCGCGACCTCATCCCGGTGCTCGCCGGCACCGGCCTGACCCAGCTGGCGTATGCCGTTCTGCTCACCACCGGCCTCGCCCTCGCCGGGCGCTGACGAGCCACTCGCCTCGCCCGGCGGTGACCGGCGGCCCGCCGGCGTCAGTTCACGCCGAGCAGGGACTTGATCGGGTCGATGGCGAAGTAGACGACGAACAGGGCCGAGCAGATCCACATCAGGGGGTGCAGCTCGCGAGCCTTGCCGCGGATGACGTGGATCACGGCATACGTGACGAACCCGGCGCCGATCCCGACGGTGATCGAATAGGTGAACGGCATCAGGACGATGGTGAGGAAGGCCGGGATGGCGATCTCGAGGTCATCCCAGTCGATCTCCTTGACCTGCTGCATCATCAGGAACCCGACGAGCACCAGGGCCGGGACGGCCGCCTCGCTGGGGATGACCTGGACGAGCGGCGCGAACACCATCGAGGCGAGGAAGAGCAGCCCCGTGACGACCGAGGCGAGCCCGGTGCGGGCGCCCTCACCCACCCCGGATGCCGACTCGATGTAGGAGGTGTTGGACGAGACCCCGGCCAGGCCACCGGCGGCGGCGGCGATCGAGTCGACGACGAGGATGGCCTCGGTCCGCGGGGGCAGGCCCTCCTTGTCGAGCAGGCCGGCCTCGTGCCCGATCGCCGTCATCGTCCCCATCGTGTCGAAGAAGTCGGCGAGCATGAGCGTGAACACGAGGAGGATCGCCGCGACGATCCCGACGGACTTGAAGGACCCGAACAGCGAGAACGTCCCGAGGGTGTCGAGGTGGGGCGTGTCGATGATCTTGTCGGGGAATCCCGGGACGACGAGGTTCCAGCCGACCGGGTTGACCTTGTCGCCGTTGACCTGGGGACCGATGTGGCCGATCGCCTCGACGATGATCGCGATGACGGTCGTCGCGACGATGGCGATGAGGATCGCCCCCTTGACCTTGCGCACCCACAACGCGATGACCGCCACGAGCCCGATGACGAAGACGAAGGTCGGCCAGCCGTTGACGAAGCCGTCGGTGCCCAACTGCACCGGCACCGGTCCGGTCGCGGTGCGCCGGACGAAACCGGCGTCGACAAAGCCGATGAGCGCGATGAACAGCCCGATCCCGACCGAGATCGCGACCTTGAGCTGGGCCGGGACGGCGTGGAAGACGGCCGTCCGGAAGCCGGTCAGGACCAGCAACAGGATGATGATGCCCTCGAGGACGATCAGGCCCATCGCGTCGGCCCAGGTCATCTGAGAGGCGATCGAGAAGGCGACGAAGGCATTGAGCCCGAGCCCGGTGGCCAGCGCGAGCGGATAGTTCGCGACGACGCCCATCAGGATCGTCATGACGCCGGCGACGAGCGCGGTGCCGGCGGCGATCGCCGGGAGGTTGCTCCCGTCGCCGGTGCCGCCGCCGAGGAAGGCGCCCGAGTGGTCCTTCGCGAAGCCGAGGATGAGCGGGTTGAGGACGACGATGTAGGCCATCGTGAAGAAGGTGACGACACCGCCGCGGACCTCACGCGACAGCGTGGATCCGCGTTGGGTGATCTGGAAGAAGGAGTCCAGCCCGAAGGTGCGATCCTGTGGCGGGCTGGTGCGGGGGGACGTGGTGCTCTGCGCCATGGGGCAGACGATACGGCCGGGGCGAGGCTCGGCATACGCGCCGGGCGGGGCGCGAGCGCAAGGTTTACACGACTGTAAAGTGCGGACGGTGAGCACCCTGCGCCGCGACAACGGCATCGCCCCGAGCGCGCCCGAGCCGCTTCGGGTCAGCATGCCGACGATCGTCCTCGCGGGGATGGCCGGGTGGGCCGCGGCGCTGGTCGCCTGCCTGCTCGTCCCGGCCCTGCGCAGCGGTCACCGGGACTGGTGGCCGTGGGCGTGCGTCACCGGGCTCGTGCTCGGCGCCCTGGGGCTGGCCTACCTCCGCGGCGGCCGCGGCAACGCCGCCGCGGCGAAGCCGGCCGATCCGCAGTCCCACTACTGAAGCGAGCCGCCCCGTGGAACCCGTCCTCACGCCGTATGCCGAGTCCGACCTCCCCGACTTCGCTCCCGTGTTCCGAGGGATCGTCGCCGACGGGGAGACCTACGCCTACCCGGAGAACCTCACCGACGCCCAGATCCAGGACCTGTGGTGGGAGCCGGAGCCGGGGCACACGGTCGTGGCCCGCACGTCCGACCGGCACTTCCTGGGCAGCGCGAAGATGGGCCCGAACCGGCCGGCCCGCGGCTCGCACATCGGGACGGCGAGCTTCATGGTGGCGCCCGAGGCCCGCGGGAGCGGTGTGGGCCGGGAGTTGCTCGCCTACGTCATCGACTGGCACCGGCGGCAGCACTTCGCGGGCATCCAGTTCAACGCCGTTGTCGAGACCAACACCGCGGCGGTTCGGTTGTGGGAGTCGGCCGGCTTCCGGATCCTCGGAACGGTCCCCGGGGCGTTCGTCTCGCAGCGCCACGGCCCGTTCGGGCTGCACGTCATGTTCCTCCCGCTGACCTGACCCGACCCGATCCGGCGGCGCCAGCCCGCCGGCGGGCTCACATCGGGTCGACGGCGAACTCGTCCACGATCGGCGCGGGGACCTTCTCGGGTTCGGGATGGACCAGGTCGACCTCGCTGTGCGCGCCGCACCCGTGATCGAGGCTGACGACCGTGCCGTCGGAGGGTGACCACGCATTGGCGCAGACGCCGAACATCGAGCGCAGCACGCCGGCCATCGGGACATAGAACCCGCAGGTCGCGCAGCGGGCCGGCGCCTTGACGGCCACGGGCGCGGCCGGGCCGTGCGCGCCGTCATACCAGCGCTGAGCGGCGGCCTCGCGCCCCTCGGGCGAGAGCACGCGGGGTCGGCCGAGGCCGAGTTCCCAGTGGGCCATCGCGTCGACGTCGTCGTCACCGGTCGCCTCGAACCCCTGCTCCAGGAGCGGGTCGTCGGCGACATACGGCGTGACATCGCCCGGTCCGATGTCGCCGGGGGCGAGCCGCTCGACATACGGCACCCAGACGGGCGCCAACAGGGCGCCCTCCCCGGGCACGAGCGCTGATTCGCACACGGTGACGTGCTTGGCGCGCGGGGCGCGCGCGACCGTGACAGCCCAGTTCCACCCCGGGTATGCCGCGCTGGCGCACCGGAAATAGTGGGTCGCCAGGCGCTCCCCCTCCATCACCGCGCCGAGGTGGTCACCGACGGTGTCGGGCTCGCACGCGTCGTCGAGCGCGGCCCGCGCGAGGTCGACGCTCCCGACGAGGGCGGGGTCGTCCTTGATCGCGGCGGCCATCGGCGACCTCAGGCCTCGAGGTCGGCGGCGACCCCGCGCAGGACCTGGGCGACCTTGTGGGCTGTCGACTTGTCGGGGTAGTGGCCGCGGCGCAGGCTGTTGGAGACGTTGTCGAGCAGCTTGATGACGTCCTCGACGATGACGACCATGTCCTCGATCGGCTTGCGGTCGCGCTCGCGACGGTTCTGTTGGACGCTCGGCGCCGGGTCGAGGACGTGCACCTGCATCGCCTGGGCGCCCTTGCGCCCCTCGACGATCCCGAACTCGACCCGGGTCCCGCCCTTGAGGACGGTCACACCGGCCGGCAGCGCGCTGCCGGGCAGGAAGACGTCGGCACCCTCGTCGGAGTGTATGAAGCCGAACCCCTTGTCGGCGTCATAGAACTTGACCTTGCCAGTCGGCACAGCGCACCTCGTCTTGCGTCACGGATCGTTTGCGTGGGCACGCTGAAGCGGCCCGACGGCCAAGGTTACCTCCCCGCCGGATCTGGCCGAACCCCATTCGCTGGCTGCCGGCGCACCGAGGGGATGGGTGGGTCAACCCATTCCGGGACGCGGCGGACCGCAGCAGTGTGCCAAGTGGCGGACGGTCACCCACCGGCAGCCAGCACCGGGAAGCCTCGACGGGCGCAAGGTTGTCTATCAGATCGAGGACCGGGATGTCGGCACGTGGCTCGAGGTCGGCGACCGGCGGACCGGCACGACGACCGCGATCACCGACGTCTACCGAGGCGAGGGGGTCAACCCGGTCTGGTCTCCCAACGGGTCGCGCATCGCGGTCATGTACCGCCAGGCGACCACTGGGTTCAACTGCTCGACTGGCGGGCCGCCCGCTGACCAGGCGGGCGCGCGCGGAGCGCGGGGCCGACCAGCCGACTCACAGTGAACTCCCAGGAATCCACGCCAGTCTGGACGTATGCCGACCGTTGCCGAGCCCGAGGCCCGCCTCCTCATCGTCGAGGACGAACCGAACATCCGGGAGTTGCTCGCGACCTCGCTGCAGTTCGCCGGCTTCGAGGTCGTCACCGCAGGGGACGGCGCGGCCGCGATCCGGGCGGCGGCCGATCACGACCCCGATCTTGTCGTGCTCGACGTCATGTTGCCCGACATGGACGGCTTCACCGTCACCCGGCGGATCCGCGACACGGGCCGGCGGGCCCCGATCGTCTTCGTGACGGCCCGGGACTCGATCGACGACAGGATCAAGGGCCTGACCGTCGGCGGCGACGACTATGTGACCAAGCCGTTCAGCCTCGAGGAGGTCATCGCCCGGATCCGCGCCGTCCTGCGCCGCACGAAGGGCGAACTCGACGAGAGCGCCGTCCTGCGCTTCGAGGACCTCGAGCTGGACGAGGACACCCATGACGTGCGCCGGGCCGGCCGGGCGATCGAGACCTCGCCGACGGAGTTCAAGCTCCTGCGCTATCTCATGCTCAACCCCAACCGGGTGCTCTCGAAGGCCCAGATCCTCGATCACGTCTGGGATTACGACTTCCGCGGCGAGTCCGGGATCGTCGAGTCCTATATCTCCTATCTCCGCCGCAAGATCGACAGGGATGGCCTTCCGCCGTTGATCCACACCAAGCGGGGCGTCGGGTACGTCCTGCGCAAGCCCCCCGCGTGACGACGGACACGACGAGGCCACCGGCGTCCGAGGCGAGCGAGGCACCGTCGATCCCCGATCGGGCGCTCGCCTCCCTGCGGCGCCTTCCGGGCGACGCCCGAAGTCTGACGGAGACCCTTCGGGGCCTGCCCCTGCGGGCCCGACTGGTCGCGATCATGGCCGCGCTGTTGCTGCTCGGGCTGATGCTCACCGCCACCGCGACCGCCTACCTGATGAACCGCGACCTCATGGGCCGCGTCGACGCCAACATCCGCGCCAACGCCTCGACGGTCGCCACCCGGGCCTATCACGCCCTCGCCGGAGGCGAGGAGACCCAGTGGCCGGGTGGCTTCGTCGTCCTCTTCTTCGACCCGAGCACCGGAGGCCCACTCGGCGGCGTCCAACCGGTGGATCTCGACGCGCTGCCCAGCCTGGCTCGGCTGCCCGGGTCGGATTCGCGCGTGCACAGCGGCGCGCCGTTCACGATCCGGGCGGAGGCCGGTGACGAGCGATGGCGGGCGGTCGCCGGGATCACCTCCGACGGGGGCGCCACGTATGTCGTCGCCCGGCCACTGACCGAGGTGCGGCACACGCTGCAGCACTTCGTCACCTTCATCGTGTTACTCGGGCTGGGCATGACCGGGGCCTGCGCGATCCTCGGCTGGTATGCGATGCGCCGAGCCTTCCGCCCGCTGACGCAGATCGAACAGACCGCCTCGGCGATCGCCGCGGGCGACCTCAGTTCCCGGGTGCCGACCCGCCCGATGCCCGAGGAGGTCGCCTCCCTCGCCGCGTCGCTGAACACGATGCTCACGCGGGTCGAGCGCTCGTTCACCGTCCGCGAGGCGTCGGAGGAACGCATGCGTCAGTTCGTCGCCGACGCCTCCCACGAACTGCGCACCCCACTGGCGACCGTGCGCGGGTATGCCGAGCTCTACCGCCAGGGAGCGGTCCCGGCCACCGGCGTGCCGGCGACGATGGACCGGATCGAGACCGAGGCGGCGCGGATGTCGCGCCTCGTGGACGACCTGCTGTTGTTGGCCCGCCTCGACGAGCAGCGCCCCCTCCAACGCGACCGAGTCGACCTGACGGTCATCTGCGCCGAGGAGGTCCAGGCCGCACGGGTCCGCGACCCCGGCCGCGCGATCACCCTGCAGTCGCGCAGCGGCCCCCTGGGTCCCCTGACCGTCACCGGTGAGGAGGCGGGCCTGCACCAGGTGCTGGGGAACCTCCTGACGAACGCCATCCGGCATACGCCCGAGGGCACGCCGATCGAGGTCGCGCTCGGCACCAGCGCGGACGGGGCCTCGGCCGTCGTCGAGATCCGCGACCACGGGGGCGGCATCGACGAGGCGACCGCCGGCCGGATCTTCGAGCGGTTCTATCGGGCCGACCCCGGGCGCTCCCGCGCGAGCGGCGGCACGGGCCTGGGGCTGGCCATCGTCGCGGGCGTCGTCGACCGGCACGGCGGGCGCGTCGGCGTCACCCAGACGGCCGGCGGCGGCGCGACCTTCCTCGTCGAACTTCCCACAGCTGGCTCTCAGGAAGGCCTCAGTCATCATTGAGGTTGCGGACGTTGACTGAGGTCACACGGACGAAGGAAGCGTGACGATGAGCGAGAACGGAACCGCCTTGGACACTCCCTCCCACACCAACCAGGGCACCCCTGGAGCGGAGCCCGAGCCCACAGTGCCCCTGTGGTTCGGCGAACGCGCCCAGAACCCTCGTCATCCCTCCGCGGACCCCAGCCCTTCGTCCTGGACCACCCCGCCACCCGCGACGCCGCTGCCGGCCACCCCTCCCACGAGCCCGCAGCGCCCCCGTCGTCAGTGGCCGGGGCTGGTCGCCGTGGCGGCACTCACCGCGGCTCTCGCCTCGGGCGGGACGTATGCCGCCGTGCGGGCGGCCGACGACGGCACCGCTTCGTCAGCGGTCACCTCGTCGTCGGCCGCCCCGCAGTCCCCCGCCGGCGCGGCGACGTCCGGCGCGACCGCCACGACCGTGCGGCAGGCCGACGCGAACAACCCGAACTGGACCGAGGTCGCCAAGGTCGTCACGCCCAGCGTCGTCGCCATCAGCCTCCAGATCCAGGGTGGGTCGGCGCAGGGCTCCGGGGTCGTCATCGACACCTCCGGGCACATCCTCACCAACAACCACGTGGTCGCGGACGCGGTGACCGGCAGCATCGAGGTCACCCTCGCCGACGGGCGGATCTACAAGGCCACCGTCGCCGGCACGGACCCCGCCACCGACCTCGCCGTGATCACCCTGACCGACCCGCCGAGCGGCCTGCAGCCGATCGCCCTCGGGAACTCCTCGACCCTGGTCGTCGGGCAGCCGGTCATGGCCGTCGGCAACCCGCTCGGCCTCGCCAGCACCGTGACGACGGGCATCGTCAGCGCCCTCAACCGCCCCGTCGAGACCACGGACTCCAGCGGGGGCAGCGGCGGCAGCACGGACCCGTTCGGCAACCCCTTCGGCCAGCAGGGCGGATCGACGTCGCAGACCGCGCCGGTCGTCACCAACGCCATCCAGACCTCGGCCGCGATCAACCCCGGCAACTCCGGCGGCGCCCTCGTCAACGGGAGCGGCGAACTCATCGGGATCAACTCCTCGATCGCCAGCACCGGCAGCTCCGGCGGCAACATCGGCATCGGATTCGCGATCCCGGTCAATGAGGCGAAGTCGATCGCCGACCAGCTCATCGCGTCCGGGAAGGCCACGCACGCCTACCTCGGCGTGACCCTCGACGACGGCAACGCGAGCGACGGGTCCGCCACTCGGGCGGGCGCCCAGGTCACCAGCGTCTCCGCCAACACCCCCGCCGCCGCGGCGGGACTGAAGACCGACGACGTCATCGTCGCGATCGACGGCCAGTCCGTCGAATCCTCCACCGCTCTGATCGGTCACATCCGGGAGCAGACGGTCGGCGGGAAGGTCACCCTCACGGTGATCCGCGACGGGAAGAGCATGCAGGTGGCGGTCACCCTCGCCGCCCGCCCCGACAACTGACTCGGCGATCCCGAGTCGACGGGCACGGACACGCCGTATGCCGCCTCGGCATACGGCGTGTCTCTGCCCGCGGACGTGGTCGTCCGGGCCGGCCGGCGCCCCGGACCGGGGGATCCCGGCCCGTCGACGCGCACCCTTTCGTGCGCGACGGCCATGTGGCACCCTTGGGCCGGTGCCCGTGACCGAACTCGACCGTGAACGGGAGCACCTGCGCACCGCCCGGGAGGCCCTGGCCCGGATGCGGGAGCGGACGGAGTCGCTGGAGGTCCGGGCCGCCGACCCGATCGCCGCCGCCTATCTCGCCCGCGCCCTCTACTACCGGGCCGAGTCCCTGCGGGACGACCCGGGCACCACCCTCTTCTTCGGCCGGCTCGACTGCGACACCGGTGAGCGGTGGTATATCGGACGCCGCCACGTCGGCGACGCCGGGGGCGAGCCGCTCGTCATCGACTGGCGGGCCGCCGTCTCGACGGCGTTCTATCGCGCCACGCGCGCCGACCCCATGGGGGTGACCCGCCGCCGACGGTTCGGGGTGTCCGGGGGCGAGCTGACGGCATACGAGGACGAGCATCTGGCGGACGTCACCGAGGCCGACCGGTCGAGCGCGATCCTCGCCGCCGAGATCGAGCGCCCGCGGGTCGGCCCGATGCGCGACATCGTCGCGACCATCCAGCCGGAGCAGGACGCCCTGGTCCGCGCCGACGCCGACACGACGATCTGCGTCCAGGGGGCGCCGGGGACCGGCAAGACGGCCGTCGGTCTCCACCGGGCGGCGTGGCTGCTCTATGCCCATCGGGAGCGCCTGGCCCGTCAGGGCGTCCTCGTCGTCGGCCCGAACCGGGCCTTCCTCGACCACATCGGTGCCGTCCTGCCCGCCCTGGGTGAGGTCCGGGTCGCGCACACGACGATCGGCGATCTCTTCGCCAGCCGACCGGCCCGGGGCAGCGACCCGGCCGCCGTCGCCACCCTCAAGGGCGACGCCCGCATGGCCGAGGTCCTCCATCGGGCCGTATGGCGCGCCCTCCCCACCCCCGCCGAGGCCCTCGTCGTCCCGCGGGGCGTGCGCAAATGGCGGGTGCCGGCCCACGAGGCCGCCGACATCGTCGCGGAACTGCGGGCGCGAGGCGCGCGCTATCACGCCGCCCGCGGAATGCTGCCCCAGCGGCTCGCGCACGCGGTCCTCCTCGGCATGGAGCGCGCGGGGGACGCGCCCGACGACCGGGTCCAGGACGCGGTCGCCCGCAGCGCCGCGGTCACCGCCTACGTCAAGGCCCTGTGGCCGGCCCTCGAGCCCGCGAAGGTCCTCCACGGCCTGTGGTCCGACCCGGCCAGACTCGCATCCGTCGCGGACGACCTCCTCACCCCCGAGGAGCAGGCCCGGCTCGTCTGGGAGCGGCCGCCCCGGACGGCCGGCGCGGCCCGCTGGTCGGCCGCCGACCTCGTCCTCCTCGATGAACTCGCCGACCTCCTGGATCGGACGCCGAGCCTCGGTCACGTCATCCTCGACGAGGCGCAGGACCTCTCGGCGATGCAGCTGCGGGGCGTCGGACGCCGCTGTTCCACCGGGTCGGCCACGGTGCTCGGGGACATCGCCCAGGGGACGACGCCCTGGTCCGCCCGGTCGTGGACCGATTCCCTGACCCATCTCGGCAAGCCGGGCGCGCCGGTCGAGGTGCTCGACCGCGGTTTCCGGGTGCCCGCCTCCGTCATCGCGTATGCCGCGCGCCTCCTGCCACGGATCGCCCCCGGGCTCGGGGTGCCGATCTCGGTGCGGGACAACCCCGGCCGATTGGAGATCCACACCGTCGCGTCGGAGCGGCTCGGCGCGGCCGTGGTCGCCCGGGCGGAGGCGGTGCGGGGCGCGCCCGGGTCGATCGGGATCATCATCGCGGACGACGCGGCCCCGGGGGTGTCGGCCGCCCTGGCCGCAGCGGGTATCCCGCACGGGGTCCTCGGCGCCGACCACGGCGACGTCGACCATCAGATCGATGTCGTGCCGGCCTCGGTCGCCAAGGGGCTCGAGTTCGACCGGGTCATCGTCGCCGAGCCGGCGGCGATCGTCGCCGCCGAGCCGGACGAGCGGACCGGCCTGCGCCGGCTCTATGTCGTCCTCACCCGCGCCGTGAGCGAACTCGACGTCATCCACGCCCGGCCCCTGCCGGAGGCCCTCGGCGCGGCATGATGGCGCTCGTGACACGAGGAGCAGCGAGGCGATGAGGGCACTGCGCTACGAGAGTTTCGGCGGGCCCGTGACCATCGAGGACCTGCCCGAACCGACGCCGACCGCCCAGGACGCGATCGTCGAGGTCACCCGCACCGGCCTGTGCCGCAGCGACTACCGCGCCTGGATGGGGGAGGACAGCGATGTGGTGCTGCCGTGCACCCCGGGCCACGAGTACACCGGGATCGTCCGGGCGGCACCGAGCCTGCCGCATCTCGTCGGCCGCCGGGTGGTGGTCCCCTTCGTCATCGCCTGCGGCGACTGCCCGGAGTGCCAGCACGGCAACGGGCAGATCTGCCGCTTCCAGCGTCAACCCGGGTTCACCGACCCCGGCTCGTTCGCCGAGTTCGTCCTCGTCCCCCGCGCCCGGATCAACCTCGTCCCGCTGCCGGACGGGATCGGGGACGACGCCGCCGCCAGTCTCGGCTGCCGGTTCGCGACGGCGTGGCGGGCGCTGACCGGTGTCGCCGGGATCCGGCCGGGGGAGTCGGTGGCCGTCTTCGGCGCCGGCGGTGTCGGCCTGGCGGTCGTCATGATCGCGTCGGCGATGGACGCCGAGGTCATCGCCGTCGACGTCAACGACGAGGCCCTCGCCCTGGCCGACCGCCTCGGGGCGCATGTCGTCCCGGTCGGGACGCGGCATCGCCCCAGCGACATCGCCGACCAGGTCCGCGAGATCCTCCCGGACGGGGCGAACATCGGCATCGACGCGGTCGGGTCGACCGCGCTGGCGACGGCCAGCCTGCTCTCGCTGCGCCGCCGGGGCCGGCACGTCCAGGTCGGGCTGATGAACGGGTCGACGGCGAGCCTTCCCATCGGCGACATCGTCGCCCGGGAACTGGTCGTCCTCGGGTCGCACGGGATGGCCGCCTCGGACTATCCGGAGCTGCTCGCCCACGTCGAGGCCGGGCGGCTGCAGCCGCAGCAACTCGTCACCGGGACGGTGGGGCTCGCCGGGGCCGCGAGCGCGCTCGTCGGGATGGGCAGCAGCGGCCAGCCGAGCGGCATACGGCTGATCGACCCGAAATCCTGAGCACCGCTCGACCGGACCCGGCGGGCTTCGGCGGAGCCTGGCGCGGGGATTGAGTAGGCCGACTCAGGCCCCCGGCGAGCACCGCCGGGAAGGATGGGGCCATGACGCGCACGGATCTCGACGACATCCTCCTGCTGGAGGAGCAGTTCGCGGACGCGATGACCCGGATGTATGCCGTGGGGAACGGCCTCGCCGCGCTTCGCTCCAGGGCCGCGTATGCCGCCGCCCTCGCCCCCCGGCCGGACGCACCGGAGGCCGCCGCGCCCGCTGGCCCCGCCCCCGCACCCAGGTCGCAGCGCCC
>JBDIAJ010000012.1:0-43500 GCA_039812345.1 Nostocoides sp.
TACTGGATCGGGCCCTCGACGAGCAGGTCGGGCTCCCGCGTGCGGACGAGTTCGGTTGCGGCCCTGACCTTCTCGACCTCGGCGCCGGAGCCGGAACTCCCGGTGGAATAGGACAGCATCGCCACCCGTGGGTCGATCCCGAACTGTCGCGCCGTGTGCGCCGAGGAGATGGCGATGTCGGCGAGCTGCTCGGCGGTCGGCTCCGGGTTGACCGCGCAGTCGCCGTAGACGAGGACGCGATCGGCCAGGCACATGAGGAAGACGCTGCTGGCGATCGAGACGCCGGGGATGGTCTTGATGACCTCGAGCGCCGGCCGGATCGTGTGCGCGGTCGTGTGCGCCGCCCCCGAGACCATCCCGTCGGCCTCGCCGAGCAGGACCATCATCGTCCCGAAGTAGGAGACGTCGACGACGACGTCGCGCGCCGACTCGGCGGTCAGGCCCTTGTGGGCGCGGAGGCGGGCGTACTCCGCGGCATACCGATCGACATGCTCGGGATCGGTGGGGGAGAGCAGGGTGGCGCCGTCGAGGCTGAGCCCGAGGGCGTTCGCCCGGGCCCGTATGCCGTCCGGGTCGCCGAGGATGGTCAACCGCGCTGCCCCGCGGTGGAGGATGCGGTCGGCCGCGTCGAGGATGCGGTCGTCGTCACCCTCGGGGAGGACGATGTGCGCGTCGGCGGCGCGGGCGTCCGTGATGAGGCGCTGCTCGAACATCAGCGGCGTCACCGCGCCCGGCGCCGTCGCGCCGAGTCGGGTCAGCAGGGCGGCCGCGTCGACGTGGTCGGAGAACGCGCGCTCGGCGGCCTCGGTCTTGCGGGCGGTGTCGGTGCGCATGTCCCCGCGGACGGCGGCGAGCGCGGACGCGGTCGCCATCGTCCCGCCCGGGCAGGAGATCACCGGCAGGTCGGTGTGGATGCCGTCAATGAGCCGTTGCACCTGGGTCGGCAGGGCGAACCCGCCGTTGAGGAAGATCGCCGACGGCGTCGGGAAGGTGCGCGCGGAGTGCGCCAGCAGCACGCCGAGGACGACGTCCTCCCGGTCACCGGGGGTGATGACCGCGGCGCCCGGGACGAGCCGGTCCAGGACATGCGGCATCGTCATCGCG
Organism: Nostocoides sp.; assembly: GCA_039812345.1. GTDB lineage: Bacteria > Actinomycetota > Actinomycetes > Actinomycetales > Dermatophilaceae > Nostocoides_A. Next base: position 1,105 of record JBDIAJ010000012.1, read on the forward strand.
GCGACCACGAAATCGAGGCAACTGTCGTCGAGGCGGGCGGGATCGCCATACAGGAGAGTGCCGTTGACCGCCTCGGCGAGTTGGCGCACGCTCGGTGCGCGCAGCAGCGGGATGTCCGGCACGGCGAAGTGGGGCCGCTCGCCGACGGCCGCCCCGAGGGCGGAGAGGGCCTCCGCGAGGGCCCCCGTCACGCGGTTGGCGACGACGGCGAGGACGTGGGCGTGGTGGGCGCGGGCCTCGGCGACGGAGAGGTTGGCGGCGGTCGCGATCTCGTCGGCCTCGCGCCCGGCCCCGGAGACGACGAGGAGCATCGGGGCGTCGAGGTTGGCGGCGACGTCGGCGTTGAAGCTGAACTCGGTCGGCGTGGTCACGTCCGAGAAGTCGGAGCCGACGACGACCATGGTGTCGCGATCGGCCGCGGCCGTGTGGAACCGCGCCACGATGGTCTCCATCGCGGCGGCCTTGTCGTGGTGGACCGCGTCATAGGTGACGCCGACGGCGAGCGCCGGGTCCATCGGCGCGGCGAGCCGCGCGTTGAGGAGCTCGAGCGCGGGGTCGGGCGCGGTCAGGCTCGCGACGACCGGGCGGAACACCCCCACCCGGCCCGCTTCCCCGGCCAGCGCGGTGACCAGCCCGAGGGCGATGCCCGATTTCCCGGCGGCTTCGTCACTGGCAGCGACATACACGCGCGTCGACACATGGTCAGCCTAGGGGGCGGTCCCGGTGCGCGCGAGGGTGGGCCGGGAAATCGCCTGCCCGGCAGCGGGTCAGGCCGAGAGCGGGGCGCGGTTGTGAACCGAGGCGCGGCGGTGGTTGAGGGCGAGGTTGTCCAGCAGGATGTCGCGGACGATCTCGGCGTCGGTGCTCTCCTCGCCGTCGAGCGAGGCGAGGAGGTCCTCGATCTCGGCGGACGCGGTGTAGACCGAGAGCTGACGCTCGAGGTCGCGACGATGAGCGGCGGCCTGGCGGCGTTCGCGAAGGTCGGCGATGAGGGTCTTTGCGGTGGTCATGCATCGATTCTCCGACGATGCAATCAATACGTCCAATGAAGTTCACTGATGCGTTTCATGCGCTAGCGTCATGGTCGTGGACACGGACACATTGCGGTGGTTCCAACTCGTCGCCGACGGGATGACGGTCACCGAGGTGGCCGAGACGTATGCCGTGAGCCAACCCGGCGTGTCCCGCGCCCTCGCCCGGCTCGAGGAGGAGATCGGGACGCCGCTGCTGCGCCGCTCGGGTCGAGTCCTGCGCCTCACCCACGCCGGGGCGGCGTTCAAACGACATGTGGACGCGCTGGTCAGCGACCTCGACGACGGCCTCGCGGCGGTCGAGCAGCTGCTCGACCCCGAGGGTGGGCTGGTCAGCCTCGGCTTCCCGCTGAGCCTCGGCACGTGGTTCGTGCCGGGGCTGCTGCGGGACTTCGGGCGGCACCGGCCGCGGGCGCGGTTCGCGTTGCAGCGGACCGCGGTCGGGGAGCCGGGGGAGCCCTCGAAGCTCCTGCTCACGGCCGAGGTCGACCTGGAGATCACGACGGCCCGGGTCGCGCATCCGGATGTCGAGTGGCGGCGGGTGGCCATCGAGCCGCTGTTGCTGTGCGTCCCGCTCGATCACCGGCTCGCCCGGTCGTCCTCGACGTCGCTCGCCGCGGTGGCGAGTGAGCCGTTCATCATGCGGCGGCGGCCGTCGAGCATGCGCGATCAGGTTGTCGGACTCTGCAATGCGGCGGGATTCTCCCCGATCGTCTCGTATGAGGTGGACGACCTGCCGACCGTGCGCGGGTTCGTCGGCGCCGGGCTCGGGGTCGCGGTCGTGCCCGCCCTGGGGCGGGACGCGCCTGCGGTGCTCGGGCCGGTGCGCTTCGTCCCGTTGACCGATGCCGGCGCGCGCCGGGACATCGGGCTGGCCTGGCTGGTCGAGCGGCGGTTGCTGCCGGCCGCCGACGCTTTCCGCCGGTTCGTCCTCGCCGGCGCCCGGGCGCGCACGCCCGCGTCCGCACCCACGCCGACCCCGCAACCTCGCGGCCCGCAACCCGGCTGAGGTCTGGTGGTGGGACCGAGGTCGGGGGGTAGACCCCCCGACCTCGGTCCCACCACCAGACCTCAGCGGGATTCAGGGGCCCGGGGTTCAGGGGCGCGGGGTGCCGGGGCCCGGGGTTCAGGGGCGCGGGGTGCCGGGCGCGGGCTTGAGGGTCACGTCACGCCGCGACAGGCCGTGTCGCGGCGGGGCGTGGCCGGGCGGGGCAGGCAGACTGGGCGGGAACGCCATACGACCGACCGCCGGCGGACCCCGCCGGGACCGGCCACCGAAAGGCCAGCCACGTGCCACCACGTCCGCGCAAGGGCGCCACCGTCATCGCCGTCGCCAACCAGAAGGGCGGCGTCGCCAAGACCACCTCGGTCGCCTCGCTCGGGGCGGCCTTCGCCGAACTCGGCAAGCGGGTCCTGCTCGTCGACCTCGACCCGCAGGCCTGTCTGACCTTCAGCCTCGGCGTCGACCCGGAGACCGTCGAGGGGTCGATGCACGACGTCCTCACCGGCCGCGCCGAACTCGGCGACATCCTCCTCGAGTGCGCCGACGGCGTCGATCTCGCGCCGAGTTCGATCGACCTCGCCGGCACCGAGGCGGTCCTCCTCGGCCGCCCGGGACGGGAGTTCATCCTCGGCAATGCGCTCGCGGACAAGGCCAAGACGCACGACATCGTCCTGCTCGACTGTTCCCCGAGCCTCGGCGTGCTGACGTTGGGGGCGTTGACCGCGGCATACGGCCTGATCATCCCGATGCCCTGCGAGATGCTCGGCCACCGGGGGGTCGGCCAGCTCCTCGACACCGTCCGGGACGTCAAGAAGATCCTCAACAAGAAGCTCACCGTCATCGGGGTCCTGCCGACGATGTACGACGGGCGCAGCGCCCACCAGCAGGAGGTGCTCGCCGACGTGGGGGAGCGCTATGGCCTCCCGGTGTTGACCCCGCCGATCCCGCGCACGGTCCGGTTCGCCGAAGCCCCGGCGGTCGGCCGCTCGATCCTCGAGACCGCCCGGGCGAGCAAGGGCGCCGCGGCCTACCGCGCCGTCGCGAAGGACATACTCACGCGCCTCGGCTGACCCCTGGGGCGTCAGGCGACGGCGCGCGTCCCGCCGAGGACGTAGTCGACGACCTCCCGCGCCGTGTAGCTCCCGCGAGCGGCGAGCAGTTCCCGCACCGGCGCCAGGTCGGATCCGGAGGTCACCAGTGGGGGCTCGACTCGCCCTCCCGGACGGCGCTGCGCGTGACCGGCGGTCGCGAACAGGGCATTGCACAAGCACACGCGGCCGTCCATGTTGATCGCGCGGCCCCCCTTGCGGGCGTACTGCGCCGCCGGCTCGGCCGGGCAGCGATAGTCGACGCCTCCGTCGTCGGTGCGGAAGGCCCCGCGCAGCACGCCGAGGTCGCACACCGGCACGCGGTCGCGCACCGTCGCCGGGTCGGTCCACGTCCCGGGCAGGTCGACCACCCGGAAGGGAAAGCCCGTCGGCGAGGCGCGCCAGTCGGCCCGTGACGTGGCGCGTCCCTCGGCCACCGCGGCCCGCATCCGGTCCTTGAGACGTGCGTCCAGCCCCGACTCGTCGCAATAGGCGAAGGCCGTCCCGACCTGCACGCCGGCGGCGCCCTGGGCCCGCGCCCGGCGGAACGCGTCGGGCGTCCCGTGCCCGCCGGCCAGCCACACCGGCAGCCCGAGAGCCACGACCGCGTCGAGATCGACGTCGTCGCGCTCGTCATACACCGGTTGGCCGAGCGCGTCGATGACCCGGGGCCCGCGCGGGGGCGCATTGTGCCCGCCGGCGCACGGTGCCTCGACGACGATCCCGTCCGGTCGGGTCGCGGCATCGGCGGCGAGGCCGGTCGCGAGGTCGGTGGAGGCGACGACGGCGAGGACGCGGGGGCGAGCCAGCGGCATACGGCCATCTGGAAGCACCTGTGCGGGGTCGAAGGTGACGTCGCCGAGCCCGTCGCTCGACCGCGCCCCCTGCACGCGCACGGAGATGGTCACCGGGCTGTGCCGGGCGAGGTCGCGCGTGAGCCCGGGGATGTCGGCGGGACTCCCCGCCCCGACGAGGACGTAGTCGACGCCGGCGAGCATCGCGCCATACAGCGCCGCCGGCAGCGGCAACTCGATCTTGCGCAGGTAGTTGATCCCGACGGGCCCCGCGTGCCCCTCCTTGGCGAGGAACACCTCGACGAAGTTCGCCGCGGCCGTCAGCTCGAGCAGCCGGGTCGAGGTGGCGAGCGTATGCCGTGGCACCTGGCGGTAGCGCTCGTCGGGCCCGATGCCGCCGTCGACGAAGTACGACGCGAGAATCCATTGGGCCACATCAGGTCTCGGGAACGCGCCGAGCGCGCGGCGGACATCCCCGCCCGGGTCGCCGTCCTGGAGGCGCCGGGTGAGCAGGACGTCGAGTGCGGTGCCCGAGACCACGCCGAGTTGACCGGTCGCCGACACGGCGCGTGCGAGCCGCCAGTCGGAGATCCCCACCCCCATGCCGCCTTGAATGAGTGCCGGATGCGAAGCCATGCGATCACGACCCTGTCGTGCTGAGGCGAAGCTACGGTTCCGTAACCTACGAGACCGTAACCTACGGTGCCGTCTGTGGGCGAACCGACCGGCGTGTCGCCCCGGTCCGCGGATTCCGCCATACGCTTGCCGTATGCCGCACACCACACCCGCCCTATCACTGCCGTCCGCCGGTGCTCCCTTCGAGGCGATCGCCCTCGAGCGCCGTGATCTGCGCGACGACGACATCCTCATCGACATCGCCTACGCGGGAATCTGCCACTCCGACATCCACACCGGGCGCGACGAGTGGGGCGCCGCGCACTACCCCCTGACCCCGGGGCACGAGATCGCCGGCACCGTCGCGGCGGTCGGCTCGGCCGTGACCCGGCACAAGGTCGGCGACCGCGTCGGCGTCGGGTGCCTCGTCGACAGCTGCGGCGAGTGCGAGGCCTGCAAGGACGGGCAGGAGATGTTCTGCACGAAACCGTCCGTCGGCACCTACAACAGCCAGGGGTATGACGGGGAGTGGACCGCGGGCGGCTACGCCAAGCAGGTCGTCGTCTCCGAGCGCTTCGTCCTCGCGATCCCCGAGGAGATCGGGCTCGGTGTCGCCGCGCCGCTGCTGTGCGCGGGGATCACGACGTATTCGCCGCTGAAGCGCTGGGGTGCCGGGCCGGGGAGGAAGGTCGCCGTCGTCGGTGTGGGCGGGCTCGGGCACATGGGGGTCAAGATCGCCGCGGCGATGGGTGCCGAGGTGACGTCGATGTCCCGGACCGACGCCAAGGCGGAGGAGGCCGCGGCGATGGGCGCGAGCCACCACATCGCCACCGGGGATGCCGCGGCGATGAAGGCGGCCCGCCGGTCCTTCGACCTCATCCTCAACACGGTCAGCGCGGACCTGAAGATGGATGACTACCTCAGGCTGCTCGAGCCCAACGGCGTCCTGTGCAATGTCGGGCTGCCGATGGAGCCCTATTCGGTCTTCCCGTTCGGCCTGATCGGTGGCAACAAGGTGTTGACCGGCAGCCAGATCGGGGGGATCGCCGAGACCCAGGAGATGCTCGACTTCTGCGCCGAGCACGGGCTGGGCGCGACGATCGAACTCGTCGACGCCTCCGATCCGGCCGCTGTCGACGCCGCCTGGGATCGGGTCGTCGCCGGCGACGTGCGCTACCGGTGCGTCATCGACACCGCGACCATCCCCGGCTGAGCGTCGGCGGCCAACCGGACGCGCGTCCGGGGGAGGGGCCGACTCGGCCCCCATCCGCGCTCGGGCGCTGCGCGCCCTCCCGCTTCCCGCCAGACCCATCCAGCCTCGCCGGCCCCTCCCCGGCCGCGCGTCCGTCAGGGATCGACTCGCGCGAAGTCGGACGACCGGCGCCGTACGCCCCCCTGCGGTGTACGGCGCCGGTCGCGCGTTGTCAGGCCGCGACGAGGCGGGCGATGACCTTCGGTGCCGGCTCGCGCAGCGAGCGGAGCACCGGCACCACCGTCGCGAGCAGGACGACGACGAAGCAGGACCCGGCGACCCAGCCGAGCAGGCCCCACGGCATCGACAGGGTCGACTGGGGGAGCAGAATGCCGAGGCCGTAGGCGATCAATGCCGCGCTCGCGCCGGCCATGGCCACCCCGAGGATCGTCGCCGTCAACGTGACGATGAGCGCCTCGAAGACGGGGATCAGCAGCTGCTGGCGCGGCGTGGCCCCGACGACCCCGTCGAGGGCGAGTTCGGCGCTGCGCTGCCGCGACATCATGACGAGATTGCCGACCGCCCCGGCGACGGCGATCGACAGCGCGAGACCGATGATCGCCAGGAGGCTCATCGCCGACGTGCCCTCGAGCTCGATGTTCTTGTGCATCGCGGCGAGCGTCGCGACGAAGGTGTCGCCGGCCGACATCATCCCGAACACCAACCCGACCGAGAACATCACGGGGATGATCGAGCGGACGAGGCGATCCGATTTCGCCGTGACCGTATGCCGCGCGAGGTGCCACGACGCGGACCGGATGGGCAGCGCCCCGGTCCAGGCGCGAGTCACCGGGCCGACGATCCACGGGAGCAGGGCGGTGAGGGCGAAGCCGGTCAGCGGGATGGCGAGCATCGCCATCTGGATGAGGTTGCCGACGGCGTCCTCCTTCAGGTGCGGCGCCATCGCCCTGAACCCCGGAAACATCGCCGCGACGGCTCCGGCGCCGACGACGAAGCGGGCGATCCGCAGGCCGGCCCGCACCGGACCCTCACGCCGCTCCACCCCACCGGTCGACTCGCGCAGGGCCTCGACGGGCGGGATCCGGCTGGCCGCCCGCGCCTGGCGCAGGCCGCCGAGGGCGCACAGCAGGATGCAGGCGAGGTTGCCGACCAGCAGCCACGCCGGGGCGAAGACCGCCGGCACGTGCGCCAACTGCCGGTCGCGGCTGATCGCGTCGAGCACCGGCTGGGCCGCGGCACCGGCGACGAGATCGCCGGCGACGGCACCGGCGGTGGCGATCGCGGCCACCTGGACGGTCAGGACCCGGGTGACCTGCCCGGGAGTGGTCCCGGCGAGCAGCAACCGGGCCACCGCGCCGCGCCGCGACGAGACGACGAGGCTGGTCGAGGCGCCGACGACCGCGAGACCGACGAGCGCGCACAGGAGCAGGTTCACCACGCCATACGACCCGAGGAGGGCGGTGCCGTCGGTGTCGAGGATGCCCGCGGTGCCCGCCGCGTGGCCGGAGGTCTCGACGACGATCGCGAGCGCCAGGGCGGCGTTCGTGACCACGAAGGCGAGCGAGACACCGAGCCACGCGAGCCACGACTCGCGCAGGTCGGCGAGCGAGAGGCGGATCACGACCGGATCGCCCCCCGCGCACCGAGGTCGGTCAGGAGGGCGGCGACCTCGGCGGCCTCGGGCCGGATGAGTTCGCTGACGAGATATCCGTCCTGGATGAACAGCACCCGGTCGCAGGTCGCGGCGACCGTGGGGTCGTGGGTGACGGTGAGGACGCACTGGTCGCTCTGGTGGGCGATCCGGCGAAGCTCGGCGAGGACGATCGTCCCGGTGTGGGTGTCGAGGGCGCCGGTCGGTTCGTCGGCGAAGACGATCCGGGGCCGCTGCGCGAGCACCCGGGCGAGGGCGACCCGCTGCTGCTCGCCGCCGGACATGACGACGGGGCGGGAGTCCGCGAGGCCGTCGAGACCGACGGTTGCCAGCGTCTCGAGGATGCGGTCGCGTGGCGGCCGCTCTCCGCGAAGCCGGTGGGGGAGAGCGACATTCTCGTATGCCGTGAGCGTCGGGACGAGGTTGTAGCTCTGGAAGACGAAACCGACGTCGGCGCGCCGCAGCTTGGCCAGGTCGGTCCGGGACATCGAGGACGTCGGGTGACCGAGGAGGCTGACCGTGCCCGTCGTCGGTGCCTCCAGCCCGGCGAGGGTGTAGAGCAGCGTCGACTTGCCGGAGCCCGACGGGCCCATGACTGCGCACATCTCGCCCGGGTGGACCGACAGCGAGATCCCGTGGAGGATCTCGACCTCGCGCTTGCCCGCCCGATAGGCCTTCGTGACGTCGCGCGCCTCGATCAGTGCGGCACCGGGATGGACCGCGTCACCGGCACCCTCCGTCGAGCCGTATGCCGTGTCTCCGGGGATCGTCGTCGTCATACCGTCAGCCTCGCCCCACCCCGGCCGGGGCGCCTCCCGCGGTCGTCACGAGTGCGCTGCTGATGGTCATGATTCGGCGCGTCGGGCCCATGACCGCGGTCACGTGTGGCCCGGCGCGCCCGTGCCCTACCGTGTGGGGGTGTTCAGGCTGCGCGCGTCGGCCGCGGGATCGTGGATCCGTGTCGCGTGGGCCGCCCCGGCACCCGAGGCGACGATGCCCGCGTGGCCGATGGTGCGGCTCGGCCTGACCGTGGTGTTGGCGGCGACCGCCGTCCTCGGCCTGCTGCCGGCGCCGAACGCGCTGGACGACACGCACGTGCCCGGCTGGGCGTGGCTCCTGTCGGCGATCCTCCTGGCGGCCCTGTGTGGGGGGTGGTGGCGCTGGTGGTGGCGCGGCCGCGGGGCGCGGGCCGCGCTCGTCGTGGTCTCCTGTGCCGCGGTCATGCTCACGCTGCCCGCCGGCCTGTCCGACTTCGTCGCCGTCGTCGCCATGATGGTCGGGTCGGCCATGCTCGCCCTCAGTGGTCGGGCCCGGTGGGCGCTCGGCATCATCACCCTCGCCTGTCTCGCCGGGTTCGTCATCACGACTCACTCGAACGGGTGGTATGCCGGGGCCATCGACGGCACGGTCTCCTTCGTCGTCTTCGCCGGGCTGGCCGGATTCGGCGCGCTCTTCGGCGGGCTGGAGCAGGCGCGCGCGCTCGCGGTCGCGCGGGGGGCCGAACTCTCCGGGGTCAACGCGCGACTGCGCGCCACGATGGCGATGGAACGCGACCTCGTCCTCGCGCAGGAGCGCGCCCGAACCGCCCGCGAGCTCCACGCCGGCCTGAGCCGCGGCCTCACCGAGGTGGCATCCTCGATCGCGTCCGCCCGAGCGGCGCGCAGAGAGCAACCCGAGCGGGCGTGGGCGGCAGTCGAGCGCGCGGCGGCGCGGAACACCGAGGCCCTCGAGACGATGCGGCTCTGGGCGCGGGCGCTCGACCCGCCGAGAACGGCATACGGCATCGGGGGTGCGGCGGCGTTCGAGGATGTCGTCGACGCCTTCCGGGGGACCGGTCTCGACGTGCGGGTCAGTCACCACGGCAGTGCGGAGTCCCTGCCCGGGCCGGTCGGGGTGTTCGCGACCCGGCTGATCCAGGAGGGGTTGACCAATGTCCTGCGGCACGCCCGGGCGCGGCGGGTCGACATCGCCATCGTCCAGAGCCCGCATCAGGTGCGGATCGCCGTCCGCGACGACGGGGTCGGGGTGGCCGAGCCGGTCGAGGGGTTCGGCCTGCGCTCCCTGCGCGAGCGCGCCGAATCCCTCGGCGGCACCCTCGTCGTCGGCCGGCGTGGGAGCGCCGGATCCGAGATCGCGGCCGTGTTGCCGCTCGAATGGGAGGGGTGAGCCGGCGTGCGGGTGCTCGTCGTCGACGACCAGGAGCTGATGCGTCGCGGCCTGACGATGCTCCTGTCGACGGAGGACGATGTCGAGGTGGTGGCCGAGGCTTCCGAGGGTCGCGAAGCCCTCGCCCTGGTCCCGCGCACACGTCCCGATGTCGTCCTCACCGATGCCCGTATGCCGATCATGGACGGCGTCGAGCTCGTCGCCGCTCTCGCCCGCGCCCACCCGGGTCTCCCGGCGGTCATCCTGACGACATTCGACGACCACGACCTCGTCCGCCGCGCCCTCGCCGCGGGGGCCGCGGGGTTCATGCTCAAGGACTCCTCGATCGCCGATCTCGTCCACGCCATGCGATCGGCGCGGGCCGGGGGTCTGGTCATCGACCCGCGGGTCGCGCGGGCCGCACTGGGTGGGCGCGCGGGGATGGGCGGCGGATCGGAGGGGGCGGAGCTGAGTCCGCTTGCGGTGCTCACCCGGTCCGAACGTGGGGTCGCCGAACTGGTCGCGACCGGCGCGACCAACGGGGAGATCGCCGAGCGACTGGTCCTCGCGGAGGGCACCGTGAAGAACCACGTGTCCGCGCTGTTGCGCAAACTCGACCAGCGCGACCGGACCGCGCTGGCGCTGCTGCTGAGCCGGTACCTCGGGTGAGGGGTCGGGCGGCGCGGATCGCGTGGGGCTCGGTGCGTGGGGGTGCGGGGGCGCCCTCGGGTCCGGGTGGTCCGACGAATGGGGCGTCGCTGGCCGCGGTCGGCGGGACTCCGCTGGCCGCGGTCGGCGGGACTCCGCTGGACCTGGCGTTGGAGAACGCGACGTGGCGCCGCACGCTGATCGCCCTGACGCTCGTGCTCGGGCTGGTCGGCGCGGCCGACGTCCGCAACTTCGCCGTGCACGCCCGGCCGCTGTTCGTCGTCTACGTGGTCTGCCACGTCGTCGGCCTGGGCGCGTGGATCGCCTGGTGGCGCGGGGTGCGGCGGTCGGTCGCGGCGTGGACGGTCTATCTCACGGGGGCGGCGACGTTCCTGCCGGTGACGTCCGCGGCTACGGCCCTCGGGTTCCTCAGCCTGGTCCTCGGCAGCGGCCTGCTCGGGCTCGCCGGGCAGTTCCGGCGCGTGGCGGCGGCGAGCGTGCTGGTCGGTGTCGCCGAGAGCGTCCTCAGTGTCCGCCTCGGGGAAGCCGTCGCCGCGTCGATCCTGTCAGGGCTGCTCGCCGCCCTGTTGTTGGGGCTGCTCGCCGGGTCGGGGGCGCTGCTGCGGCGAGTGCAGGAGGCCCAGTCGGTCGCCGTCGAGCGCGGCGCGCGGATCGCCCAGGCCAACGAGCGGCTCCGGGCCACGATGAGTCTCGAACGCGAACTCGTCCTCGCTCAGGAGCGCGCCCGGTCGGCCCGGGAGCTGCACGACGGCCTCGGCCACCGGCTCACGCTGACGTCGATGTCCCTGCAGTTCGCGCTGCGGATGCGGGAGAAGAATCCCGATCTCGCGTGGGCGGAGGTCGACACTGCCGCGGCGACGACCGCCCGGGCGCTGGAGGTGATCACGGTCTGGGGGCGCGCGCTGGATCCTCCGTCGGTCGGCCCCCGGGGTGCCGCGTCGTTCGATGCCATCGCCGACGCCTTCCGTGGCACGGGGCTCGATGTCCGGGTGACGAACACGGCGACGGTCGACCTGCTCGCCGGACCGGTCGGGGTCTTCCTGACCCGGCTTGTCCAGGAGGGGTTGACGAATGTGCTGCGCCACGCGGAGGCGACGCAGGTCGACGTCGCCATCCGCCAGACGGGTGATCGGGTGTGGATCTCGCTGCGGGACAACGGGGTTGGGCAGACCGAGCCGCGCGAGGGGTTCGGCCTGCGCTCCCTCCGGGAGCGGGCCGAGGCGCTCGGCGGGGAGTTGATCGGCCGACCCGTTGCTCCCGCTGTGTCGGTCGCCGAGGCGGGCGACCCGGGTGGTGCGGGACCGAGGGAGTCAGGGTGGGAGCTGACCGCGGTGATCCCCCTGGAGGCGGCACCCACAGACGTCAGAACTCCCCAACGCACGCCGTGACGTCCGTGGGACGCACGTCGTCGTGCGTTCCCACGGACGCCGGTGCGTCCGTTGCGCCTGTGGTGGCGTCGCTCCGTCGGCGGCGTCCGGCCGGTGACCGTCGCGTCGGGTCGTGGCCGGAGTGACCGGCCTGGGGGCCCGCCCCGGCCGGGCGGACGAGGCTCAGCTGGGCTCGCCGGCCGGCTGTTGGGGCTGGCCGCCGCGGGTGCGGCGTCGGGTTCGGGTCCGCCGCGGCCGGGCCGGCTCGACGCCGTCCGCGGTGGTGGACTCGGCGCGCGGCCCGGACTGATCCCGGCCACCCTGGTCGCGGCCGCCCTGTGAGCGGGCGCGATCGCCCCGGCCGCCGCTGGCGGGCCCGGCGCCGTGACCTCGGGCCCGGCCGCGACCGGCGCTCTTTCGCGGGCCTTCGATGTCCTCGACCTCCTCGGCGGCCAGGCCGGCACGGGTCTGCGCCGCCCGGGGGAGGCGCCCCTTGGCCTCCCTCGGGATGTCGAGTTCGGCATACAGGTGATCGGAGGAGGAATAGGTCTCCTCGGCCTCGGGCATCCCGAGGTCCAGCGCCTTGTTGATCATCGCCCAGCGGGTCGTGTCCTCCCAGTCGACGAAGGTCACGGCGACCCCGGTGTTGCCGGCCCGGCCGGTGCGCCCGATCCGGTGCAGATAGGTCTTCTCGTCCTCGGGGCACTGGAAGTTGATGACGTGCGTGACATTCTCGACATCGATGCCCCGCGCGGCGACATCGGTGGCGACGAGGACGTCGACCTTGCCGTTGCGGAAGGCGCGCAGGGCCTGCTCGCGGGCCCCCTGGCCGAGGTCGCCGTGGATCGCCGCCGCGGCGAAACCGCGCTCGGTCAGCTCGTCGGCGACCTTGGCCGCGGTCCGCTTCGTCCGGCTGAAGACGATCGTCAGCCCCCGGCCGCGGGCCTGCAAGATCCGGGCGAGCATCTCGGTCTTGTCGAGCGCGTGCGCGCGATAGACGAACTGCTCGATCGCCTTGACCGTCGCCCCCTCGTCGCCGTCCTCGTGCATCGCCCGGATGTGGGTCGGCTGGGTCATGTAGCGGCGCGCGAGCGCGACGACCGCCCCCGGCATGGTCGCCGAGAAGAGCATCGTCTGGCGGCCCGCCGGGGTGAGCGCGAGCAGCTTCTCGACATCGGGGAGGAAGCCGAGATCGAGCATCTCGTCGGCCTCGTCGAGGACGACGATCCGGGCGTGGCCCAGCTTGAGGTGTCCCTGGTTGGCGAGGTCGAGCAGGCGGCCGGGGGTGCCGACGACGACATCGACGCCGCGGCGCAACGCCTCGACCTGCGGCTCGTAGGCCCGGCCGCCGTAGACGGTCAGCACCCGCACGCCCCGCTCGGCACCGGCCCGCTCGAGGTCCGCAGCCACCTGCACGGCCAGTTCGCGCGTCGGGGCCACCGCGAGTGCCTGCGGGGCACCGGGGGCGGGTAGTGCGGCATACGCGTCCTCGCCGGGGACGGCCACGCGTTGGAGGATCGGGATGCCGAACCCCAGGGTCTTGCCGGTGCCGGTCTTGGCCTGGCCGATGATGTCGTGGCCGCCGAGGGCGACCGGAAGGGTCATCGCCTGGATGGGGAAGGGGGTGGTGATGCCGAGCCGCGAGAGGGCGGCGACGATCTGGGGATGCACGCCGAAATCGGCGAAGGACTGGTCGGTCACGAGACTCTCTCGGTCGATCGGGCTCCGGCCGCGGGGCGCGGCGAAGTCCTGGTGGGCGGAGCCGATCGGAGGTTTTCGGCGGGTGTTCGTGGCGTATGCCGCGTGCGCACCCGAGGGGTGCCGCCCACGTGGGGCGGTCGTGCGGTTTCGCGTCGACGGGCCGACCGGGCACCGGATGTCGGGTCGATTCTAGCCGGTTAAGCTGACCGCCCGTGACCGCGCACGTGGACAGCCCCGGATACCGGGCCGCCGTCGCCGACCTCCTGGGCCTGCTCGCCTGCGGTGAACTCGCCGCCTTCTCCCGGCTCGCCGCCGACGCCGAGCTGGCGCCCTCCTTCGCGGTGCGCGCCCGGATGGCGGGGTTGGCCGTGCAGGAATACGCGCATTTCCGGCTTCTCGCCGACGAATTGCGCTCGCGGGGGGTGGATGCCGACGCGGCGATGGCGGGGTTCGGCGCGCACTTCGACACCTTCCACGAGCGGACCCGGCCGAGCACCTGGCTCGAGGGTGTCGTGAAGGCCTATGTCGGCGACGGGATCGCGGCCGACTTCTATCGGGAGATCGCCGCGTATGTCGATCCGCCGACCCGCGCGCTGATCGAGCGGGCGCTCGAGGACGGGGAGCGCACCGACTATCTCGTCTCGATCGCGCGCGAGGCGATGGCGGCCGACCCCGGAACGGCCGGCCGGCTCGCTCTGTGGGCGCGGCGCCTGCTCGGGGAGGCGCTCACACAGGCGCAGGCCGTGGCCGTGGAACGGGCCAGCCTGACCGGCCTGCTCGCTGGGACCTATGGCGGCCCAGGGGCGGATCTGGCCGAGATGGGCCGGATGTTCGGTCGGCTCACCGACGCCCATGTGGCCCGGATGGGCCGGCTCGGCCTGACGGCCTGACCGGCTCCGGGCGCACCCCCTCCCTCGCGGCCGCCCACTTGCGCTGAGGTCTGGTGTTGGGACCGAGGTCGGACGTTCAAACGTCCGACCTCGGTCCCAACACCAGACCTCAGCGCGGTTCCGGACTCAGCGACCGTCCGGACTTGGAGGAGCGGTCAGCGACCGACCTGTTTCGGGGCGAAGCGGGTGTAGGCGATGACGAGGCCGGCCGCGACCGCGATCGAGATGATCAGCCGGATCCAGTCGATGCCCTTGGTGTGGTTGACGCCGAGGGCCCCGGCGATGAAGTAGCCGATCAGGGACCCGACGATGCCGAGGACGATCGTGATGGCCAGGCCGATGTGCTGCTTCCCCGGCACGGCGAGACGGGCGAGACCGCCGATGATCGCGCCGCCGATGATGGCGCTGATGATGCTGCCGATGGTTCCCACGGAGCTGTTTCCTTTCTGGTGCCCGCTGCGGGCAGCCCATGACTGGCCGGTCTGACGAGAGTGACCTGCACCACCGCCAACTCTGACACGCCGTCGACGAGATTCCCGGTCAAGCGGGCGGCGAATTCACCCGTGTCACACCAGTCGCAGACGTCAGGCGCCGAAACCGACCCGGGACTTCGCGCTCTCACCGATGTCGACGAATCCGAGCGACGCGGCCGGCACGAGCACGACCCGTCCCTTGGCGTCCTCGAGCCGGAGGGTCGTGCCGCTCGCGATCGCCTCGGCGACGGCGTCCTCGACCTGCAGACCCGTCATCTCCGGTTCGATGCTGATCTCGCGGGCGACATTGGCGATGCCGATCCGAACTTCCATGTGGTGACCTCTTTCTCGGGCGAGTGGGTGGGCGCGGAGGGACCGCGCGGCATACGGGCAATGGAACACGCCGACGGGTTCGGTGATTCCGGTCAGCCGGCCTGGGTGGCCTCCGGGGCGGGCCGGGCGTCCTGGGTGCTCGGTTTGGCCGGGTAGCCGCCCACGCCGCGCCACGCCAGCTGGCCCACGACCCGGACGGCGTCGTCCTTGGAGAGGCCCCCGTCGCGCAGCCAGGCGCGCGCGGCGATCTGGGCCATGCCGGTCAGGCCCTGGGCGACCAGGCGGGCCAGCGGGAGGGGCATCGCCGTGTCGACGACGATCCGCCGGGCGACGGCGTCGGAGCAGGCCGACTGGCACCAGAGGATCCGCTCGCGCACCGCGGCGACCTCGTTGAGATCGGATTCGAAGACGAGGCGATAGGCGGAGTCCTCGCGGGCGACGAACTCGAAATAGGCGGCGATGCTCGCGAACGTCCGCTCGCGGTGGTCCTCGGTGCTGTCCAGGCTCGCCTCGACGAGTTCGACCAGAGTGGCCGTATGCTGATCCACCAGCGCGAGGTAGAGCTCGAGTTTGCCCGGGAAGTGTTGGTAGAGAACCGGTTTCGAGACGCCCGCGTGTTCGGCGATGTCCTCCATGCCGGCCGCGTGATAGCCCTTCGCGACGAATACGCCCTGCGCGGCCTGCAGGAGTTGGGCGCGGCGCTGCATGCGCGGAAGTCGGTGCCCGCGCGTGCCGTCGCGCCCGGTCGATCCGGCCGTCATGGTCGCCTCCTCGTCTGCGTCTGGCTCATCCTACGCACGGGTAGGCTCGGTGTTCATGGAGTCGGGCGGACCGGCGGGGGGAGTGTTGCCCCGGGGTGGGGAAGCGCAGGCGCGCTATGCCCGCCAGGTGTCCCTCCCCGAGTTCGGCCGGGCGGGCCAGGAGCGCCTCACCGAGGCACACGTGCTCATCGTCGGGGCGGGCGGGCTCGGGTCGGTGACGGCCACCTATCTCGCCGCGGCCGGGGTCGGGACGATCGGGCTGGTCGACGACGACATCGTCGATGTCTCCAACCTCCACCGCCAGGTCATCCACGGCGAGCGTGACCTCGGGCGCGCCAAGGTCGACTCCGCCGCGGACCGGCTCGCGCAGATCAACCCGCAGGTGCGGGTCGTCCGGCACCGGGAGCGGCTGGTGGCGGGGAACGCCCGGGGGCTGGTCTCGGCATACGACATGGTGGTGGACGGGGCCGACAACTTCGCGACCCGGTATGTGGTGGGTGACGCGTGCGTGTTGGAGGGCCGGCCGCACGTGTGGGGATCGATCCTCCGGTTCGACGGGCAGGCGAGCGTGTGGTGGCCGCCGCACGGCCCGTGTTATCGATGTGTGTTCCCCGCGCCGCCGCCGGCGGGGAGCGTTCTCTCGTGCGCCGAGGCCGGCGTGCTCGGGTCGCTGTGCGCGACCATCGGCGCGGTGTGCAGCACGGAGGCGCTCAAGGTGCTCACCGGGATGGGTCGTCCGCTCGTCGGTCGCCTGCTCGTGCACGACGCCCTCGAGCAGTCGTATGCCGAGCTCACCCTCCGCCGCAATCCGGCGTGCGTCCTGTGCGGTCCGCAGGCATCGGTGCGGGAGCCGGGGGAGGGGGTTCTGGAGGCGTGCGCGCCGCCGACCGCGGCGCCGGGGCGACGGCTCGGTGCGGCGGATCTCGCGCACCTGGTGGAGGCGGGGGAGGTGACCCTGGTGGACGTCCGAGAGCCGTCCGAGTGGGCGAGCGGGGTGATCCCGGGGGCGCACGGCATACCGCTGGGGGAGTTGGCTGGAGCCGACCTCCCGAGCGGCCCGCTGGTCGTCTACTGCGCGGCCGGCGGGCGTTCGCTGCGGGCCCTCGCCGTGCTGGACGCCCGGGGGGTCGCGGCGCGGGATCTCGACGGAGGCATCGCCGCGTGGCGCGCCGACGGCCGTCGCGTGGTCCATCCCTGACGGCATCTGTGCAGGTCAGCGGGTTGTCGGAGGGCGGTGATGGAATGCCCGTATGACCGAGTCCACCGTCCTCGACCGAGCCGCCCCGAGCGGGCCGGTCGACGTGGACGCGCCGTGGGCGGCGGTGCTCGCGCACCGGGGTCCGCTGCTGCGGGTGCTCGGCGGTCCGGGGACCGGGAAGTCGACGTTGGCGGTCGAGATCGTCGCCACCCGAGTGGGGTCGGGGGAGGTGGCGGCGCAGGAGTGTCTTCTGCTGGGGGCCAGTCGGCGCGCGGCCGGGGCGCTGCGCGACGCCGTGACGACCAGGCTGGCGGCCACCACCCGGGAGCCGCTGGCGCGGACCTTCGCCTCCCTCGGCTTCGGCATCCTGCGTCGTGCCGCGGTGCTCGCCGACCTCCCGACGCCACGTCTGCTCAGCGGGCCGGAGCAGGACGTCATCCTGCGTGAGCTCCTGGAGGGGCACCGGCTCGAGCCGGCCACCGCGCCGACGTGGCCGGCGGAGTTGGGCGAGGCGTTGTCGACCCGAGGGTTCCGGGCGGAGTTGCGCGACCTGCTCATGCGCGCCGTCGAGCGAGGGGTCGATCCCGAGCGGCTGGAGGCACTCGGGCGGGATCTCGGGCGGCCGGAGTGGATCGCCGCGGCGGCGGTCCTGCGGGAGTACGACGAGGTCACGGCCCTCGCGCGACCGGGCGCCTTCGACCCGGCGTGGATCGTGACCGGGGCGGCCGACGCGCTCGAGGACGTGCCGGGCCTCCTCGACGACCTGGTCCGGGAGGTGCGCCTGGTCGTCGTCGACGACGCGCAGGAGGTGACGGCGTCGGGGGCGCGGCTGCTCGGCATCCTGGCCGAGTCCGGGGTGCGGATCGTCCTGCTCGGCGATCCCGACTGCACGGTCCAGGCTTTCCGTGGGGCGGACCCCGGGTTCCTCGGGCAGGGGTGGCGAGGCCTGCTCTCGGGGGGTGAGACGGTCCGGCTCGAGCGCGGTCACCGGCTTCCGACGGTGCTGGCCGACTTCGTCGGCCGGGTGCCGCCGCTGATCGGGGCGGTCGCCGGGGTTCGGCATCGGGCGGCCACGCCGACGCGCGCGGACGGGGTCGCGGAAGTCCACCAGTTCCGGTCGGCGGCGGCCGAGGCAGGGTTCGTCGCCGACGTGCTGCGCCGGGCTCATCTGCTCGACGGGCTCCCGTGGTCGCAGGCGGCGGTCGTGGTCCGCGGGCAGGCGCGCGCGGCGACCATCCGGCGGGTGCTGGCCTCGGCGCAGGTGCCGGTCGCGCCGAGCGATGGCAGTGCGCCGGTCCGTGACGAGGAGGCCGTGCGGCCGCTGTTGACCCTTCTGCGGCTCGGGCTGGCTCGGCGCGCGGCGCGTGGTCGGGCGGAGGCCGACGACCTCGACATGGATCCCGACGGCGGATGGGTCATGGCGCCCGAGATCGCGGTGGACCTACTGACGTCGCCCTATGGCGGGGCGGACGCGGTGACCGTGCGGCGCCTGAGACGGGCTCTGCGCCGTGCCGCTGCCGATGAGGCGAGCGGGGGGGCCGAGGTCGGGGTCGGGGACGCCCTCCTGGCCCGGGCGCTCGCGCAGCCGGGACGGCTGGCGGAGATCGGCGACGAGGGCGACGGTGCGCGGCGGATCGGCGCGATGCTCGCGGCGGCGACCCGGCGGCTGGTCGCGGAGCCGCGCGTGAGCGCCGAGGAGGTCCTCTGGGACGTGTGGGTGGCGGCCGGGGTGGCCGAGCCCTGGCGGGCGGCCGCCCTCGCCGGTGGTCGTTCGGGGGCGCGGGCCGACCGTGACCTCGACGCCGTCGTCGAGCTGTTCGCCGCCGCGGCGGCGCTGGCGGATCGGCTGCCGGGCAGCGACACCGAGGCCTTCCTCGACCGGCTGGGTGCGGAGGAGGTCGCGGCCGACTCCCTCGCGGCCCGCAGTCCCGACGACCAGTGCGTCCAGGTGCTCACCCCGCACGCCGCGGCCGGGCGGGAGTGGCGGCTCGTCGTCGTCGCGGGGGTGCAGGAGGGCGGCTGGCCCGACCTGCGGCTGCGTGGCTCGCTGCTGGGCTCCGAGCATCTCGTCGACGCGATCGCCGGGCGTGACCGGACGATTCCCGCGGCGCAGGCGGCGATCCGACACGACGAGGCTCGCCTGCTCCACGTCGCCGTCTCCCGAGCCCGCGACCGGCTCGTCGTCACCGCGGTCCGCAGCGAGGACGAGCAGCCCTCGCCGTATCTCGACGTCCTCGATCCCCGCCCGAGCGGTGCCGCGCGCCCGTTCACCGAGGTGGAGCGACCGCTGACTCTCGTCGGCACGGTCGGCGCCCTGCGGCGCGCGGTCGTGGCCACCGGCTCGGGCGAGGCCGCGCGCACCCTCGCGCTCCTGGCCGGCGAACGCGTCCGCGGTGCCGATCCGGCGACCTGGTGGGCCCTGCGGGAGCCGACCAGCCGGGAGCCGCGGATCGCGGGCGGCGACCCGGTGACCGTGTCGCCATCCGGTCTCGTCGAGTTCGGCCACTGTCAGACCCGGTGGCTGCTCGGCCGGCTCGGCGGGGAGGGTCCACCGGTCGGGTCGGCCGCGCTGGGCACGCTGGTGCACGAGGTGCTCGCCGAGTGCGGGGACGCCGCGGCGCCCGCCCTCGGCGCCCGGCTCGACCAGGAGTGGACGCGACTCGGTCTGGGCCCGGGCTGGGCGGCGCGTGCCAAACGCGGGGAGGCGGCCGCCATGCTCGACCAGGCCGCCGCCTACTTCGCCATGGCCCGGCGTGACGGGTGGGTGCGGGTCGGCGCGGAGGTGAGCCTGCGGCATACGCTCGGGCGGGCGGTGATCGCGGGCGTCATCGACCGGCTGGAGGCCGACGGCTCCGGGCGGGTCCGGGTCATCGACTTCAAGACCGGGAGCAGCAAGCCCAAGGTCGCCGAGGTGGCGCGACATCCCCAGCTGGGGAGCTATCAGGCGGCTCTGGAGGCCGGGGCGTTCGGCACCGGCGTCGCGTCCGCGGGGGCGGCATTGGTCCAGTTGGGCAAGGCGAGCACCAAGGACATCGCGCGATCGGTGCAGGCTCAGGCGCCGCTGACCGAGGACGAGGACCCGGGGTGGGCGGCGGCCATGGTCGAGGCCGCGGCCGAGGCGATGGCGGGGGCCACCTACTCGGCGACCCCCGGGGAGTGGTGTCGCACCTGCGCGGTCCGCAGCAGCTGCCCGGTGCTGCCGGAGGGGGCGATGTTCGGATGAGCGGGCTCTCGGCGCACGAGATCGCCCGGGCGCTCGGAGCCGATCCCCCCACCCCCGAGCAGGCGCGGATCATCGAGCACCCGCCGGGCCCGATGCTCGTCGTCGCCGGTGCCGGGTCGGGCAAGACCGAGACGATGTCGGCCCGGGTGGTCTGGCTCGTCGCCAACGGCCACGTCGCCCCGGACCGGGTGCTGGGTCTGACGTTCACCCGTAAGGCGGCCGCGGAGCTGGCCGCCCGGGCCGGCGCCCGGCTCGCCGGACTCGCCTCGGCCGGCCTGTGGGCTCCCGGCGACGGCGTCGACCTCGCCATGTCCCTGCCGACGGTCTCGACCTATCACGCGTATGCCGGTCGCCTCGTCCGCGAGCATGCCCTCCGGGTCGGTCGGGAGCCGGAGTCGCGGTTGCTGACCGAGAGCGCGGCGTGGCAGATCGCGGCGGAAGTCGTGGCGGCATACGACGGGCCGTTGGAGAAGGTGGGCCGGGCCGAGTCGACCATCGTCAACGCCGTCGTCGACCTCGCCGGCGAGATGGCCGAGCATCTGGTGACTCCGGACCGGCTCGGCGAGTATCTCGACGCCGTCGAGGATCGCCTCGGCGCCATCGAGGCCACCGGGCGGCCGCTCACGACCGAGTGCCGGGCGATGCGGGCCGACCTGCGGGGGCGCCGGCTCCTCGTCCCGGTCCTCGACGCCTTCGACCGGCTCAAACGCGAGCGTGGCGCCATGGACTTCGCCGACCAGATGTCCGTGGCGGCGCGCCTGGCTCGACGATTCCCGGTGGTCGGGGCGATCGAGCGCGAGCGCTTCGGGGCAGTGCTGCTCGATGAGTTCCAGGACACCTCGCACGCGCAGCTCGAGCTGCTCACCGCCCTGTTCGCGACGGGGGAGTGCGCCCACTCGGTCACCGCCGTGGGCGACCCCAACCAATCGATCTATGCGTGGCGGGGCGCCAGCGCGGCGACCCTAGCGGCCTTCCCGAAGGCATTCGGCGCGGACGAGGGCGACGTGCTCCCGCTGAGTCAGACATGGCGCAACGACACGAGGATCCTCGCCGTCGCCAACGCGGTGGCGGCCCCGTTGCGCGCGCAGGCGAGGGTGCCGGTCGTCCCGCTGGTGCCCGCGCCGCGAGCCTCGGCGGGACGGATCGACGTCGCGCGGATCGAGACGGTCGAGGGCGAGGCCCGGGCGGTCGCCTCGTGGGTGGCGGCCCAGCGTGCGGGCGGGGCGCGCTCGGCCGCGGTCCTGTGCCGCAAGCGAAGTCAGTTCGCCCCGATCCTCGACGCGCTCGAGGAGGCGCGGTTGCCTTATGAGGTGGTCGGACTCGGCGGGTTGCTGATGACGCCCGAGGTGCAGGACGTTGTCGCCCTGATGAGCGTCGCCCATGACGCGGCGCGGGGGGACCGGCTGATGCGGCTGCTCACCGGGCCGATGGTGCGGCTCGGGGCCGCCGACCTCGACCGGTTCCACGCGTGGGCGCGGCGGTCCCAATCGCCCGCCGATCGGCGCGGGGCCGGCTCACGCGGGAGCGACCTGTCGGCCTCGTCGGGTGACCGGGTGAGCCTCGTCGAGGCGCTCGTCGACCTCGACCGGGCCGACCCGGCGGCGCGGATGGCCAGCGGCATCGGGGACACCGGCCTGCGCCGCCTGCGGGGCCTGGCCGGCGCCCTGGCTCACGTCCGCCAGCACACCGGCCTCGGCCTCGCCGACCTCGTCGACGAGATCGAGCGGGCGCTGGGCCTCGATGTCGAGGCCCTGTCGCGACCGCAGTTCGGTCCGGCCGCGGCTCGCGCCCACCTCGACGCCTTCGCCGATGTCGCCGCGGGATTCGCGATGTCGAGCGACCGGCCGACGCTCGGCGGATTCCTCGCCTGGCTCGACGCGGCCGTGGAGGAGGAACGCGGACTCGATCGCGGCACGATCGAGGTCGCGCCGGGCGCCGTGCACGTCCTCACCGTGCACGCCGCCAAGGGCCTCGAATGGGATGCCGTCGCGATCCCCGGCCTCGTCGAGGGCACCTTCCCGGTGCACACGGCGACCACGTCGACCTGGGACGCCGCGGCCGAGCGGTGGCGGGTCGCCTCGCCCACCGACGGGGCGTGGACCCGTGGCATCGACGCGTTGCCGTATGACCTGCGGGGTGATCGGGCGGCGCTGCCCGGCCTCGACTGGCGCGGCGCGACGACCGCGAAGGAGCTGGACGACCGGCGCAAGGCGTTCCGGGAGGCGGCGGGAGCGCGTGGCATCGACGAGGAGCGCCGCCTCGCGTATGTCGCGCTGACCCGGGCCCGCCACCGGCTGCTCCTGACGGCCCCGGTCTGGTCGACGCAGAATTCGCCGCGGGTGCCATCGCGGTTCCTGACCGAGATCCTCGACGCCTGCCCCGACGAGATCGAGATCCGCGAGTGGGCGGCGGAACCGGTGGGCGGCAGCGCCAATCCACGCCTCGCCGAGCCCCTGCAGGGCTGCTGGCCGGTGCCGCACCTCGTCGCCCCGGGGGTCCGGGCCGCGGCCGACCGGGTCCGGGCGGCCGCCGCCTTCGGACAGCAGGACGCGCCCGACCCACGCGACGCTGGTTGGAACCACGGTGGCGGCGGCGGGTCGGCGTCGGCGGGCGGGCCGGAGTCGGGGGGATCGGCATACGGCATCGATCCGGCGGTCGCGGTCCTCCTCGCCGAGCGGCGGGCCCGACAGGCTCCGACGCCGTCACCGGCGCCGCCGGTCCGGCACCGGTCGGCCGCCGACCTCGTCGCGCTCGCGAGCGACCCCGATGAGTTCCGCCTCGGTCGGCGCCGGCCCATGCCGGTGCCGCCCTCACCGGGCACCCGGCGGGGCACGGCCTTCCATGCGTGGATCGAGCGGCACTATCGACGGGCGGCCCTGCTCGAGCCCGACGACCTCCCCGGTAGCGCCGATCCCGAGCCCGCCGACGGTGCCGACCTCGCCCGGATGATCGCCCGGTTCGAGGCGAGTCCCTGGGCCGGGCGTGAGCCGGTCGAGGTCGAGGTCGCCATCGAGACGGTCATCGCCGGGGTGGCCGTTCGCGGCCGCATCGACGCGGTGTTCGAGGACGGCGACGGCATCGTGCTCGTCGACTGGAAGACCGGCGCCCCCCCGTCCGGAGCGCAGGCCCGGGCCAAGGCCGTTCAACTCGCCGTCTATCGCCTCGCCTATGCCCGGCTCCGCGACATCGACCCGGCGCTCATCTCGACCGCGTTCTACTACGCGGGGACGGGGCGGACGGTGGTCCCGCAGGCCATCGCCGACAGCGACCTCGAGTGTCTGGCCCGCGCCGATGCGTGACCACGCGGCGACTCGCGCCGAGGCCTCAGGGGACCAGGTCGTCCTCGCCGAGTTCGTCGGCGAGTTGTTCGAGCCAGTCGACCGCCTGGGCCACCCGGTCGGGGTAGCCCGCCGCCACGGCGTCGAACAGGTTCGTCACATAGCCGAGTTCGCCGATCAGTTGGGCCCTGGTGAGCAGATGCCGGTCCGGTCGGCTCGCCCGCGCCTTGGCATAGGCGCGGGCCACCTCGGTCGCGGTGTCGGCGTCGCAGTCACGCACGATCGACGCGAAGTCGTCGGCCGGGTCTGCGACCTTGGCGCGTCGCCAGCCCGTGATCCCGGTGAGCCGGGGCGTCGCGTCCTCGACGCGGACCAGGAGGTGGCGGCCGTCGATCCCCCCGTGGATGGGTGTCGGTGCGAACTGCCACAGTGCGACATTCTCCAGGGCCCGCTCCCACCGGGACAGCAGCGTGGCCGGCACTCGGCCGCTCGCGGCGGCCCGGTCGAGGTCCGACAGGTGCCGCTGGCGGTATTCGTCGGCCGTGTAGGTCTCGAGCCCGGCGCTCTCCAACAGCCCCGGGTCGAGATTGTGGATCTGGGCGATCGACTGGCCGATGGCGACGGTCAGGTCGTCATCGGGGGTCAGTTCCTCGAGATTGATCCCCGACCCGGGGAGCAGGGCGTGCACCACGGCTCGTCCACCGGTCGTGGCGGTGGCGAAGCCGACCGGAGTCGGCAGGCCGACCGTCAGGTGCCGGGACAGCAGCGTCACCACGGCTGCGGCCGCGTCGAGTTCGGCCGCCCCGGCCGGCGAGAGCGGCGCGCGGACGACCCACCTCCGCCCCGTCGCGTCGGTGACGACGGCGGCCTCATAGGGCGCGGCGCTCGCCGTCGCCAAGGGCGCCACCGTGACCGGATCGAGCCCCGGGACGGCGGCGCTCGCCAGCGCGGCGAGGGAGAGGGGCGTGCGGGTCACGCCCTCACCGTATGCCGTGTCCGCGTCGCCGCGTCGGATCTGCCCGCGCGTGGCCCCGGGTTGTCTGACGTATGCCGCACGGGCGAGGATCGCTCGCGTGACACCAGCCGTCGACTCGCCCGAGCCCCGCCCGCCCCACCTGGGAGCCGGCCCGTCCGGAATGGAGCCCGACGCGTCGTCCCGGGACGCTCTCGAGAGCGACGGACCCGGTGGCGGCTTCGCCCCGCCGCTGCTCACCGGCGTCCCGCTCACCGAGGCCGGACTCGACCGACGCGCCGAGAGGCGGACCGAGCCGGACCTCCTCGTCCGGCTGCTCGCCGACCCGGTCACGCGAGTCCTCGACGTCGCCGACGGACGCGCCCCCACGCTCGATGGACACCGGCTCGCCTGGCGCGCCCCAAGCCCGGACGACACACCCGCCCTCACCTCCGATGAGGTCATCGGCGTCTACCTCGGTGCCGATCCGAGCGCCGTCGCGCACGTCGCGCTCCTGCGTCTCGGCGGTGCCGCGGGGGACGGCTGGCGCTCCCTGCGCGCGGTCGGCGCCCACCTGGGGCCCGACGACGCCGGTGCCCTGGCGGCCGCGGTCGCCCTCGCCAACTGGCATGCGACCCATCGCCACTGCCCGCGCTGCGGGGCCCCCACCCGCCCGGAGCACGCCGGGTGGATCCGGCGCTGCCCGCAGGACGGCTCGGAGCACTTCCCCAGAACCGATCCGGCGATCATCGTCGCGGTCCTCGACCCCGACGACCGGCTGCTGCTCGCCCGCCACCCGGCCTGGCCGGAGGGGCGGATGTCCGTGCTCGCCGGATTCGTCGAGCCGGGGGAGTCGCTCGCCAACGCGGTGCGCCGCGAGGTCTTCGAGGAGGTCGGCCTGACCCTGACCGACGTCCGCTACCTCGGGGACCAGCCTTGGCCGTTCCCTGCGTCCTTGATGGTCGGCTTCGAGGCTCGCGCCGACGGCGTCGAGCTCACCCTCGACCCGGCCGAGATCGCCGAGGCGCGGTGGGTCAGCCGCGCGGACTACCGGGAGCGGATCGCCGCGGACGACGCCCTCGGCGGGACCAGCCTGTCCATCTCGCGTCGGCTGATCCTGCGCTGGCTCGCCACCGGATGACCGCGCTCAGGCCAGGCGCCGTCGGACCTCGATGAGCGACGGGTTCGTCGCCGTCGTGCCGTCGGGAAAGAGCAGCGTCGGGACGGTCTGGTTGCCGTCGTTCGCGGTCATGACGAACTCCGCGCTGGCCGGGTCGTGCTCGATGTCGACCTCGGCATACGCGATGCCCGCGCGGTCCATCTGCGCCTTGAGGCGCCGGCAGTAGCCACACCACGTCGTCGTGAACATGACGACGGAGCCGGCGGGGGGAGCGGTGACGGGCATGCGAGCGGACCTTCCGAGAATGTCGGGGACGGAGTCGGTTGGGACAACGTCGGTGCGGCACCGTACCTTCCCTGGTGTGACCACCGTGCCCGCCGACGCCGACGACGTCCTCGCGCGGCTCGACCCGGAGCAGCGCGAGGTCGCCGCCTCCCCGCTCGGGCCGATGGTCGTCATCGCCGGCGCCGGCACCGGCAAGACCCGGGCGATCACGCACCGGATCGCCTACGGCGTCCGCTCGGGGGCGTATGCCGCGCCCCGGGTCCTGGCGCTGACCTTCACCGCCCGGGCCGCCGGGGAGATGCGCACCCGGCTGCGCGAGCTCGGCGTGCCCGGGGTCCAGGCCCGCACCTTCCACTCCGCCGCCCTGCGCCAGCTGCACTACTTCTGGCCGCAGGCGGTCGGCGGCGCGGCGCCCGAGGTCCTCGCCCAGAAGGTCCCGCTCGTCGCCGAGGCCGCGGGACGCCTGCGCATCCGATTCCAGGGCAACGAACTTCGTGATCTCGCCGCCGAGATCGAGTGGGCCAAGGTCGGCCTCGTCACCGCCGATTCGTATGCCTCGGCCGTCACCCGCGCCGGGCGGGTACCGCCGGGTCTCGACGCCACCGCGATGGCGCGCCTGCTGAGCACCTACGAGGAGGTCAAGAACGCGCGCGGGGTCATCGACTTCGAGGACGTCCTCCTGCTCACCCTCGGCATCCTCCGCGACCGGGAGGACATCGCCACCGTCGTCCGCGATCAGTACCGCCACTTCGTCGTCGACGAGTACCAGGACGTCAACACCCTCCAGCAACGGCTGCTCGAGCAGTGGCTGGGCGGCCGGGACGAGGTCTGCGTCGTCGGCGACCCCGCGCAGACGATCTACTCCTTCACCGGCGCCTCGGCCACCCACCTCCTCGGCTTCGCCCGCGCCCACCCGAGCGCCCGCCGGGTCGCCCTCGTGCGCAACTACCGCTCGACCCCGCAGATCCTTCGCCTCGCCAACCGGCTCGCGACCAAACCAGGCGGCGTCCGTCGCTGGGGCGGCGCCGCCCTCGTCGCCCAGAGCGCGGACGGCCCCGAGCCCCGCCTCCACGTCTTTCCCGACGACGTCGCCGAGGCCGACGGGATCGCGACGCTGGTCGCGGGGCTGCGGGAGAGCGGCATACGGGCGGCCGGTATCGCCGTCCTCTATCGGATCAACGCCCAGAGCGAGCCGCTCGAATCCGCGCTCGCCGATCGGGGCATCCCCTATCTCGTCCGCGGCGGCGAGCGCTTCTTCCAGCGCCGCGAGGTCCGCGAGGCCATCGTCCTCCTCCGCGGCGGCGTCCGGGCGGACGACGGCGAGACCCCGGTGCCCGACCTCGTCCGTGATCTGCTCACCGGTGCCGGCTGGTCGCGGGTGCCTCCGGCGGCGGGCGGCGCCGCCCGGGAGCGCTGGGAGTCCCTCGAGGCGCTCGCCGGTCTCGCCGACACCCTCGTCGCCACCACCCCGCTGGCCCGGCTCGGCGACCTCGTCCGGGAACTGGACGAACGCATCGCCGCCCAGCACGCGCCCAGCGTCGAGGGGGTCACTCTGGCCTCCCTCCACAGCGCCAAGGGCCTCGAATGGGACGCGGTCGTCATCGCCGGCTGTTCCGACGGCCTCGTCCCGATCACGATGGCCCAACTCGGCGAGGAGATCGAGGAGGAGCGTCGCCTCCTCTATGTCGGCCTCACCCGCGCCCGCCGCGAACTCCATCTGACCTGGGCCCAGGCGCGCACCCCGGGCAATTCCCCCACCCGGCGTCCGTCCCGCTTCCTCGACGGCGCCCTCGGCCCGGGTCCGGGCGGCGCGGGCACGTCGGGCGCCCGGCGGACCAGAGCAGCGGCCAAGCCCGTCAAGCAGGCCGTATGCCGCGTCTGCGGCGCCCCGCTGTCCACCGCCGCCGAACGCACCACCCGCCGCTGCGGATCGTGCCCGGCGACCTACGACGAGGCCGCCTACGAGTCGCTGCGCGCCTGGCGGGCCGCCGTCGCCAAGGCGGCCAGCGTCCCGGCCTATGTCGTCTTCACCGACGCGACGCTGACCGCGATCGCCGAACAGACCCCGTCGACCGATGCCGAGTTCGTCGCGATTCCCGGTGTCGGACAACGCAAACTCGCGTCGTATGCCGATCAGGTCCGGGCCGTTCTCGGGGGCGCGGACCCGGTCGTGGTGGCCGAACGCGGCGCCCCCTGACGCCGGCGTCGAGAAGTTTTTCCGCGGCATACGGTTAATTCGGTGGCGGCGGCCACGCCGAGCGTCTACCCTGAACGCACGCCCGCGACGCGACCGCGCCCGGGATCACGACCAGCACCATGAGGAGGCACCGGGTGAGCACCCACACGATGACCCCCAACCAGGCCTTCCTGGCGCTGACCCCTGCCCTCGCGACCTCCGATGCCGCCTTCGCCGGCGTCGTCAAGGCCACGGCCAGCGCCCGCCCGGCCCCGTGGGGATATGCCGCACTTCCGCCTGGACGTTCCGGATGACGAGCTAGTCACCGGCTGACCACGTCCAGGCCGCGGATCCCCATCGGGATCCGCGGCCTTCGTCTTGTCCGAAACCCGACGACACCACCACAACCACATGCCGATACCGACCGGAACCCGCGCCACACCCGGCGCACCCCATCCGCCCCCAGACCCCGGGGGCACGACCAGGGAGGTGAACGACCCCATGCAGCTCGCCCAGCTGCTCGACCACGGCGCCCGCGCCACGGTCCTGGACGGGGAGATCCCGTGCCAGAGCAACGAACCGGACCTCTGGTTCGCCGACACCCCGGAGGGCGTGGAGTTCGCCAAGGCGCTCTGCGTCAGCTGCCCGATGATCGACGCCTGCCTCGCCGGCGCGCTCGCCCGGGCCGAGGCCGCCGGCGTCTGGGGCGGGCAGTACTTCGTGGATGGGGTCGTCGTCGCCCGCAAGCGGCCCCGTGGCCGGCCCCGCAAGGATGCCGTCGCTGCGTAGGCTGCGCCCGTGCGCGCTCTCCATCCCGATCACCACCGGGTCGTCGCCGCCTTGACGACCCCCGACCTCGCGGACATCGTCGACCTCGTCGTCTGGGCAGCCGACGACGAGGCCGGCGAGTCCGCGGCATACGCGGCCAACAGCGTCGGCACCGTGCGCCTGCGTCCCGACGGGACCCGGGTCGTCTCCGGAATCGACCCGATCGGCAGCGAGGACCCGATGGCCTTCCTCCCGTATGCCGAGGAACTCGCCTCCCCCTCACCGCGGCGCTCCACGGAGAACGCCTATCCGTATGCCGCCCAACGGTTGTTGTCCTTCTTCGGCCACCCCGACCGCAGCCCCGACCTGGCGATCGTGCACACGCCGCGGCACTTCTTCCCCGAGGTGGGTGGGCACGTCGGCGAGCACGGATCGCTCGATGTCATCCAGTCTCGGGCCCCGCTGATCCTCTCCGGGCGCCGGGTCGTGCGCCGGGGGTATGCCGATACCCACGCCCGGCTCGTCGACGTCGGCCCGACGATGGCGGCCCTGGCCGGGGTACCGGTGGACGACCTCGTCGACCGGCACGGCGACCCGCTCGACGGGCGGGTCCTGGCGGAGTATCTCGTCGACGGCGAGCCCGGTCGCGTCATCGGCATCCTCTGGGACGGGGCCCACTGCGGCGAACTGCTCCGGATGGCCGAGGCCGGGGACCTGCCCGGGGTGGCCCGCCTGATCGAGCGTGGGGTGGCCCTGCGGGGCGGGGCGGTGGCCCAGTTCCCGAGCGTCACCCTGACCAACCACACCTCGATCCTCACCGGGGTCGGGCCCGGCCGGCACGGCGTCCTCGGGAATGTCTATGTCGATCGCGCCTCGGGCGAGCGGGTCGTCCCCAACGACGCGACGACCTGGCATCGCAGCGGGGAGTGGCTCGCCGAACACGTCCGGACGGTCTTCGAGATGGTCGAGGACCACGTGCCCGACACCGGTCTGCCGCGCGCGGTGAGCATCGACGAGGCGATCGACCGGGGCGCCGACTACTCGACGATGCAGCTGATCCGGGCCTCCGGCAACGAGCGCGGCGCCGGGGGACTGAACGACCAGTTGCCCGATCCGCACGCGTCGCCGTTCAACCTGGTCGCCGCCCATCTCGACGACGACTACTTCTCCTGGGGGGTCCAGGTCGACGACCTCGGACTCCAGCAGGTGCTCCAGCTGTGGGGCGACGCCGAACTCGCCCCCCGGCTCACCTGGTGGGCCAATGTCGTCAGCGACGCCGGCCACCACGGGGGCGGACCGCGCTCGGAGATCGCCCTCGCCTCGCTCAGGCAGTCCGACGCCCGGCTCGTCGCCTTCCTCGATCACCTCGAGGCGGAGGGCTGCCTCGACGACGTGACCATCCTCCTGACCGCCGACCATGGCTTCGAGGCGAGCGACCCGTCGGTGACGGGATCGTGGACCCCCGCCCTCGACGCCCTCGGGATCGCCTACCGCGACGAGGGGCCGGGGCTGATCTATCTCGGGGTCTGACCCGACGGCCCGGTCCGGGGCCGCTAGCGTGGGCGGATGCCGACGATCCGGATCGCCCAGGACGCCCACGCCGACCAGGTCCTCAGCGACGACCCGTTCGCCCTGCTCGTCGGCATGCTGCTCGACCAGCAGTTCCCGATGGAACGCGCCTTCGCCGGTCCGGCGAAGATCCTCGACCGCTTCGGGACGCTCGACCCGGGTGCGATCGCCACCGCGGACCCGGGCGCCTTCGCCGACCTGTGCGCCACGCCGCCGGCGATCCACCGCTACGGACGGTCGATGGCCGGGCGGGTCCAGGCGCTCGCCCAGGTCGTGGTGGCCGACCACGGCGGTGACGCGGCCGCGATCTGGACCACGGCCCCCGACACGGCGAGTCTGCTCGCCCGACTGAAGGGGCTGCCGGGCTTCGGTGACCAGAAGGCCCGGATCTTCGCGGCGCTCCTGGGCAAGCAGTGCGGCATACGACCGGAGGGGTGGCGCGAGGCGATCGGCCCGTATGCCGAGCCCTCCTCCTTCCGCTCCGTCGCCGACGTCGTGGACGAGGAGTCGCTGCAGAAGGTCCGCGAGTTCAAGAAGGCGGCCAAGGCCGCGGCGAAGCCGGGCTGACCCGGCCGGGCGCTCCCGCCCGGAACCTGGAGGACACCGCGAGTCCAGGAGCCGTTCATGCGCGCCGAGTCCCGGACCTTCCTCGGTGCCGCCCGCACCGTCCCCACGCCCAGATGGACCACTGCGGCAATCTCCCGGCCCTCGTGGCGCGCGGGTTCACCGGAGCCGTATGGGTGCACCCCCGGGATACGCCGGTGCTGTTCTAGGGTGATCTCGGGCGCCACGACCGTCCGGTGCCGCAGCCGACACCCCGGCACCCTCGAACCCGCTGAGGTCTGGTGTTCGGACCGAGGTCGCACGTCTGAACACCCGACCTCGGTCCGAACACCAGACCTCGGCGGCATTAGGTCGGAGACGGCATCAGGTCGGAGACGGAGTGCCAGGAGAGAAATGCGAAGAGCCCGACCGAATCGGTCGGGCTCTTCCGGCACAGCTCGTTGGTCAGAGCGGTGCGGACGCGCAGACATTCCACGACAGGGGGTCGAACTGCAAGTCACGCCGGTCGCGGTGATGGCCTGGCTGTTCGTTGTCGTCGCCGTCCCGGCGGTGGGGCACAGGCCCCAACTGACGACACCGGGCGGCGGCGAGCCGGTCATCTTCAGGCCTCCGACGAACCACCCGATCCGAACGTTCTGAGTACTGCTGTTGTAGTTCCCGACATACCAGTAGCCGGTGGTGCCGTCACTGCGCACCAGCGAGTTGGGCGGACAGACGACAGGCGGGGTCGAGCCGGCCAGCGCCGGGGCCGCGGCCCCGGCGCGACCCCGGGGACGCTCCGGCCGGTCAGCGCGCCGGGGGCAGCCGGCTGACGTCGAACTCGGGCAGGTGGTGCGCGAGCGCGTCCCGCGGTGACACCTCACCGCCGATCTGGCACAGGACCCCGATCCCGCCGAGCCAGACGCGGTGGATCAGGAGGTACTCCGGCGGCAGGTTGAGCTTGATCCCGACCGTCCAGTCCGGGCGGCGCACGTCGTTCATCCGCAACGCCACGGAGCGCAGCCAGGTGCGATCGAACCGGAACCGGCCGAACTCCAGCGGTTCGAGGAACATCCGCAGGTAGGTGAGAACGGACTCGGGGTCCACGTCGATGGACGGCTTGATGAATCCCTCGACCCGCAGGCCGCCGACGAGCAGGTCGGCGTCGCCGGCCAGCGCGTGGGTGAGCAACCGGCCCATGGCCGGGGGGAGCCCGCCGGGAAGCCGATTGACCGCGCCGAAGTCGAGCACCCCGAGGCGGCCGTCCGGGGTGATCCGGAAGTTGCCCGGGTGCGGGTCGGCGTGCAGTTGCCCCGCCTTCTGCGGACCGGCGAGGAGGAACTCCAGATAGAGCTGCGCGGCGGCGTCGCGCGTGGGCTGGTCGCCCTCGGCGATGATCCGCGACAGGGGCACGCCGGTCAGCCACTCCGAGACGAGGACCTCATCGGAGGCGAGGACCACGTCGGGAATCGCATAGTCGGCGTCCCCCCGGAACGCCCGGGCGAACTCCCGTTGATGGGTCGCCTCGAGGTGATAGTCGAGTTCCTCGCTCATCCGTGACGTCAGCTCGGCCATGATCGGCTTGATGTCGAGGCCGGGCACCCACCCGGCGGATACGCGGGCGACCCGGCTCAGTTGGCGCAGGTCACTGAGCAGCGCCTCGCGCGCACCGGGGTACTGGATCTTGACCGCGACCGTGCGACCGTCCCGCCAGACGGCCTTGTGCACCTGGCCGATCGAGGCCGCCGCCGCCGGGACGTCGTCGAACTCGCGGAACTTCGCCGTCCTCCAGCGCGGGCCGAGTTCGCGGGCGAGAACCTGGTGCACGGACGCCGGAGGCAGTGGGGGAGCGGCCTCCTGGAGCCGGGTCAGGGTGGCGCGATAAGGCCCGGCCCACTCCTCGGGCATCGCCGCCTCCATGACCGACAGGGCCTGCCCGACCTTCATCGCCCCGCCCTTGAGTTCGCCGAGGACGGTGAACAGCTGCTCGGCCGTCCGCGCCTGGATCTCGGCGGCGACGGCCTCCGCGGGCCGGCCGCCGACCCGTTTGCCGAGGCCGATGGCGGTGCGTCCGGCGACGCCGAGCGGCAGGCCGACCAGTTTGGCCGTCCGCGCTGCGGTGCGCCGGGGCAGTTCGCTCACGCCATCATTGTGTCCGGTCGAGGCGACGACGCCGAGCAGGGCGCGCAATCCGGGTGCGCGGGCCACTGCCGGGCCACCGGATCCGGCCACGGCGAGGCGACCTCGAAGCCCACCCCATCGGGGACGGGATAGCCGTCGAGGTGGGCGAGCACCATGCGCGCTGCGAGGCCGGCGCCGACGGCCGTGAGGGCGCACTCCCCCTCGGCGACCAGGGCGGGGGCGCTCGCCTGCTCGCGCAGCCACGACCAGGACGGGTCGAGGTCGGCGCGCACCCGGTCGAGGCAGTCCAGGCAGGGCCCGCGGCCGGGGACCACGAGCGGCCCCACGGCCACCCGGGCCGGCGTGATCGTCACCGGCAGATGCGGTATGCCGCGCGCGACCCAGGGTTCGCCGCTGCCGTCCCCGAGGGGACCGGCGGTCGTCAGGACGACCACACTCGGGCGGCGACGGTAGCGCAGGGAGGTGGCCGTCAGGACGTCCCGGTCCACCTCGCCGACCCCCGACTGACGGAGGATGTCGGCGAGAGTCGACCCGAGCGCGCCCCGGCCGAGCACCCGGACGCAGGTCTTCGCGCGGGCGAGCACCGCGGCATACGCATCGTGGACGAGGGGTGGCGACCCGGCCGAGGCGACCTCGTGCTCGAAGCTGCGGCCGGAGAAGCGCCACTCGAGGAAGGGCGGCGGGGGTGGGATGAGTACGCCCTCACGGGTGAGCACGGCGAGGATCGACGCGGCGCGCTCGGGCTCGATCCGCGCCTCGCGGGCGCTCGCGGCCGGGTCGCGGTTGCCGTCGAGGGCGGCGAGCCAGGTCACCTCCTCGGAGTGCACCCCCACGAGGCGCACGCCCTCGTCCGGCTCGAGGCCGAACTGGACGCTCCCGTCGGTGCGCAAGAGCGGTCGCGCCCGTTCGCTGATCCGCGGCCACCGGTCGCTCATGCTGCCCCCTGGTCGGCTCCGCCGGGCGGCCCCTCCGCCGCGACTCCTCCACTCTGGCAGACCGGCCGGGAACCGGGTCGCCGCTCGTCCACAGGCGACCACGCCCGGACACCGGAAAGTCCCCCGGCAACGGAAGACTCCCGTTGCGCGGAGGACTCTCCGGTGTCCGGGCGGAAGAGTTCGGGAGGGTCAGGCCTTGGCGAGGATGCGGTTCAGGTTGGTGCCGCAGACGGGGCAGACGCCCTTCGCCATGCGGCGGCCGTTCTCCGTCGTGACGACCTTGCCTTCGGCCTGGCGCTTCTCCTTGCACTTGACGCAGTAGAACTCGCCGGTCCAGGTCTCGTCAGCCATGAGGGTGTTTCTCCTTGTTTCGTGGCGGGATCCTCCGCGGACGGGCCGCGGAATCGAATCCACCCTAAGCGACGATCCGCGATGATGTCGGATGACCCGCGTCCGCGGGGAACGACGCCACCGGCTGGCACGATCTAAGCTGCCGACTCGTGACCGAGCCCCGACCGGATGTCGAGATCCGGCGCAGCGACCGGCGCCGGCGCACGGTGTCGGCCCGACGGGAGGGCGACCGGACCGTCGTCCTCCTGCCCTCCGGCCTGAGCGCGGCCGAGGAGGCGCGCTGGGTCGAGTCGATGCTCGCCAAGCTCGAGCGACAGGAGGCCCGCCGGCGGCGCCGAGACGGCCAGGACCTCACGCCCGCCAAGGCACAGTCGGCGCTCGCCGCCCGGGCGGCCAACCTCTCCCGGGCGCATCTCGACGGGCGGGCACGTCCCACGGCGGTCGTCTGGGTGGGCAACCAGAACACCCGGTGGGGCAGTTGCACCCCGGCCACGGGGGAGATCCGCCTCTCCGAGCGGCTGCGCGGCATGCCGGACTACGTCGTCGACTACGTCCTCGTCCACGAACTCGCCCACCTGCTGCACGCCGACCACTCCGCCGCGTTCTGGACCACGGTCGGGCGCTATCCCCACACCGAGCGGGCTCGCGGCTACCTGGACGGGTATGCCGCCGCCGCCCACCTCGAGATCGACACCGACTGACCGGCGGTGGCCGGCGGGCCTCAGCCGCGCCGAGGCCGCGACGCAGCCAGCGCGGCCCTGGCCACGGCGACCAGCCGCGGGACGTCGGGGCCGATGCCGTCGGGGAGGGCGTCGGCCGGGAACCAGGCGACCTCCTCGGACTCCGCGCTCGCCACCGGCCGCGCCTGGGCCGGTGCGAGCGCGAGATACCGGACGTCCAGGTGCTCCCGGCAGGACCCGAACCGCGGGCCGAGGACGTGCCGGTCGAGATCGATCGGATCGGGCCGTATGCCGAGCCCCTCGATCCCCGACTCCTCCCTCGCCTCGCGCTCGGCCGCCTCGCGCAGTCCCCCGTCGGCCGCTTCGAGATGGCCGCCGAACTGGAGCCACATGCCGGCCTTGCGATGCCGATGGAGCAGGACCGACCCACCGTCCGCGCTCATGACCAGGCAGGATGCGGTCAGGTGGGCGGGCGGACCGCTTTTGGAGACCGAGGCGGGGTCGCTGCCGAGCGCCTGGAGGAAGCCCCGGCGAAGGGCCTCCTGGGCCTCGTCCGGGCCGCGCCAGGCGAGCAGCGTGGCGAGGGCGTCGTCATACAGGTGACGCACCGGGCCGGGCGCGTGCCCGCTCACGCCGGCGCGCCAGGTTCGGGGCCGGTTTCCGGGCCGGGGCTGGGCGCCGGGCCACTCCCGCCGTCGAGCAACTCCGCCAGCGCGGCATCCATCTCATCGGCCGCCGGGGCGGTGGTGCGGCGCTCGACATACGCGAGCACGTCGTCGAGATCCGCCGCCGTCGGGGCGAGGTCCGGATGGGCCCAACTCGCATCCCGCAACTCGGCGCCCCCGGCCGCCTCCAGGGCGGCGAACAGATTCGCCGCGTCCCGCAGTCGTCGGGGCCGCAGTTCCAGCCCGACGAGTCCGGCGAACGTCTTCTCGGCGGGACCGCCCGTCGCCCGGCGCCGCCGGACCGTCTCGGCGAGCGCCGCCGCGTGCGGCAGATGGGCGGTGGCCGCCCGGTCGGTCACGACGTCGACCCAGCCCTCGATGAGGGCGAGCCAGGTCTCCAACCGCCCGAGGGCGGCCTGCTGTGCGGCCGACGGCTTGGGCGAGAACAGCTTGTCCGTCAGCTGGCGTTGCATCGCCTCGGGGTCGGTCGGGTCGATCCCGGCCATCGCCGCCTCGATGCCCTCGGTGTCGAGTTCGATCCCGCGGGCGTAGTCCTGGACCGCCGTCAGCAGCTGCGGCCCGAGCCAGGGCGCCCCATCGAACAGCCGCAGCCGGGCCGCCTCCCGGACGGCGAGATAGAGCCAGACCTCGTCCAGCTCGATCTCGAGTCCGTCGGCGAAGGCTGCGATATTGCTCGGCACCAGGACCAGCAGCCCGTCGGGCGTCAGCGGCAGCGACACCTCGGTGCCGGTCAGGATCTCCCCGGCGAGCGCCGCGAGTCCCTGCCCGAGCTGCATCGAGAACATCGAGGCCCCGGCGCGGCGGAGCATCGGCCCGAGTTGCGCCATGACCGCGGCGGGATTGGTTCCCGGCGGCACCAGTCCCGGCGGCAGGGCGTCGAGGTCCGCCCGCGCGAACTGGGCCGTGATCGTGTCCCCGAGGGCGCCGGCAACGCCCTCGGCGACCGGCCCGACCAGGTCGA
Organism: Nostocoides sp.; assembly: GCA_039812345.1. Classification (GTDB taxonomy): domain Bacteria; phylum Actinomycetota; class Actinomycetes; order Actinomycetales; family Dermatophilaceae; genus Nostocoides_A. The sequence goes on from JBDIAJ010000012.1 coordinate 37,706, forward strand.
CCCAGACGTCGAGGGTGCCCTCGATCCATTCCGAGCGGGACCACGCGACGCCGGCCAGCCCGGGGTTCTCCAGCGCGGTGACGGCTCCGAGCCACAGGTCGGCGACGTGGCCGGCCTCGGCGGCGAGGCGTCGCTCGCGCTCACCCATCGAGCTGTCGCCGGCCGCTGAGACGATCTTGCGGGCGACGTCGGTGACGATGCTCGCCGACACCGGCCCCTCGTCGGGCGCGTTCATCATCGCCTGGAACTGGCCGAGCATCGACTCGAACTGGTCGACCGGGATCGCGCCCAGCCCCATGTCCCCCAGCTGGCGCAGCACCTCCGGGGGCAGGTCAGCGCCGCCGGTCATCCGCCGCAGCAGGTCGGCCATCTCGGGCGGCAGGCCGCCGCCGGCGTCGTCACCGGACGCGCGGCCGTCGTCGGAATCGTCGGGCACGGGCAGGTCATGCTCGGGCACAGGTTGCTCCTCGGTGCCTGTGAGAATGTGTCACTCACAATAACCACGCTCGCCCACGGCAGGTTCCCACCCTGCGCCCGACGTCCGAAGGACCCACCGCGATGACCGACCCCGTGCGCCTGTGCGCCATCCGCGCGGACGCGCTCTCCGCGGACGAGGTCCTCGGCGCGGTCGCGGACGCCGAATGCGGGGGGCAGGTGCTCTTCCTCGGCCGGGTGCGCGATCACGACGACGCCAGGTCCGTGCTCGCCCTCGCCTACTCCGCGCACACCGGAGCCGAGGACGCCATGCGGGCCGTATGCCGCGAGGTCGCCGCCCGCCACGCCGTCCCCGCCGTCGCCGCCGTCCACCGGGTCGGCGACCTCGCGATCGGCGACATCGCCGTCATCGTCGCCGTCGCCGCGCCCCACCGGGGTGAGGCGTTCGCCGCTGCCCGGGACCTCATCGACACCCTCAAGGCCACCGTTCCGATCTGGAAACACCAGCGCTATGCGGACGGCACGGACAGCTGGGTGGGCCTGCCGTGACCGACCCCCTCCGCCCCAGCCGCCGCTCGCGCACCCTCCTCGCCGCGGCGTTCATCGGCATGGCGCTCGCCGCGATCCTCGCGCTCATCCCGCTGCCGTATGCCGTGCTCCGCCCCGGTCCGGCGATCAACACGCTCGGCCGGGGCGACGACGGAAAACCCCTCGTCGAGGTCACCGGCGCACCGAGCTATCCCGCCCGGGGTGCGCTCGACTTCACCACCGTCTCGGTCCAGGGCGGCCCCGGGGCGCGGGTCAACGTCTGGGACCTGATCGGCGCGTGGCTCAGCCCGAGCGACGACATCTACGACGAGGCGGCGTTCTTCCCCACGGGGGTGACCGAGCAGGAGGTCAAGGACGAGAACACCGCCGAGATGGCCGGGTCCCAGGAGGCGGCCGTCGCGGTCGCCCTCCGCAGCCTCGGCAAGACCGTCACCGAGCGGTATGCCGTGGCCTCCGTCGCCGACTCCGCCCCGGCCCACGCGGTGCTGAAGCCGGGCGACCGGATCCTCGCGGTGGACGGGACGACGATCACCGCGCTCGCCGACATCCGTCGCCTCGTCCAGACTCACCGGGCCGGGGACGCGATCACGCTGACCATCGAGCGGGCGGGTGCCCGAAGCGACGTGACGACCCGCACCATGGACCGTGGCGGGCGGGTGGCTCTCGGCATCGTCCTGACCACGGACTACGACTTCCCCTTCACCGTCCGGATCAACGCCGGCGACGTCGGGGGCCCGTCCGCGGGCCTGATGTTCAGTCTCGCCGTGCGCGACGTCCTCACCACCGGCGACCTCACCGGCGGCCGGAGGATCGCCGGGACGGGGACGATCGACGACTCGGGCACCGTCGGCCCGATCGGCGGGATCCGGCAGAAGGTCGTCGGGGCCAAGGCCTCGGGCGCCCAGTTCTTCCTCGCGCCCGCCCAGAACTGCCCGGACCTGACCGGTCACACCCCGGACGGCCTGCGCGTGGTCCGGGTCGAGACCTTCACCGACGCCCTCGCCGACGTCCAGGCCATCGCCGCCGGGAAGGCTGACGGCCTGCCCACCTGCGGCTGACGCGCGTCCTCAGTCCACCAGCGTCGCCGCGAGCGCGTCGAGGAGGCCCGAGGCGATCTCGGGTCCGCTGGCGACCATGTCCGCGGAGTCGTAGGCCCGCTGCCGCAGCAGGCAGGTGCGCGCGCCCGCGCGCGTGACCGCCGCGACGAGCCGCACGTCGCGCCGGTCGGGATGCGCCGCCAGGGCCGCCAGGGCGGCGTCCGGGTCCGGTGGCAGGTCGCGCTCGGCCGCGGGCGGGACGACGATCCGTTCGATCGCGAGCGCGACGCCGGCGACCGACTCCGGCCAGGCGATCCGGGCGAGTTCGGATTCGAGGTCGGCACCGGGGTCCCAGTCCTGTTCGACGGCGGAGAGGTCATCGGGGGAGTGGGCCGGGTCGTCGCCCGCCGGCTGACCGGCTTCGGCGGCCCCGTCCGTGGCCGCGAGCAGGTCCGCGGTCGGGACCAGCGCGAAGAGCCGCGGCCGCTGGTCCCAGGTCCGCTCGGCGACATACGACTCGACCTCGACGGCGACCCGGGTGAGCGGGTCGGGGCCGGGGGAGGGGAGGCTCGTCATACGGTCAATCGTGCCCGAGGACCCGCACCGTCAGGTGCGCAGGTTAGGTTGCCCTCGTGAGCGGGTCTGAGTGGGACGGGGAGTTCGAGGGCGACAAGGACGGCGAGAAGCGGGACAAGGCGCCCCGCGCGCCGCGTCCGGCGCGGGCCGCCCGGGCCGCCCGTCCGGGTCGCCGGCGCGGGGCGCTGATCCCGACCCTCGTCGTGCTGGTCGTCCTCGCGATCGCGACCAGTGCCTTCGCGGGCGTGTGGACCGACTACCTCTGGTATGACTCCGTGGGCTTCTCCAAGGTCTTCACCACGGTGCTCGGCACGCGGGTTCTGCTCTTCGCCGTCGGTTTCCTCGTCGCCGCCGCCCTGATCGCGGCCAGCCTGATCCTCGCCTACCGGCACCGACCGTTCTACGTCCCGGTGGCCGAGTCCAACGAGACCCTCGAGCAGTACCGCGAGGCGATCGAACCGGTCCGCCGGTGGCTGGCCCTCGGCATCCCGCTCGTGGTCGGCGCTCTCGCCGGCGCTGCCCTCTCGTCCCAGTGGCGAATCTATCTCCTGTGGCGCAACCAGGTCCGGTTCGGCACCGACGACCTCCACTTCGGGAAGGACATCGGCTTCTTCGTCTTCTCCCTCCCGTGGATCCTCTCGATCCTCTCCTTCCTGACGATGATCCTCATCGCCGCGATCCTGGCCGGCGGCGTCACCCACTATGTGTATGCCGGGCTCACCCTCCCCGGACGCGGCCCGTCCACCCGGGCGGCGCTGATCCAGCTCGGGGGCCTCGGCGCCGCGCTCGCGCTCGTTCGGGCGGCCGCCTTCTGGTACGGCCGCTACGCCCTCGTGGTGAAGCAGTCGTCCCTGATGACCGGCATCGGCTACACCGATGACCACGCGATCCTGCCGACTCGCGTCATCCTCGCCTTCGCCGCGGTCGTCTGCGCGATCCTCTTCCTCTCGGTCATCGTCACCCACTCCTGGCGCCTGCCGATGATCGGTGTTGCGCTGCTCGCGATCCTGACCGTGGTCGTCGGGACCATCTATCCGGCGATCGTCCAGTCGGTCAAGGTCAACCCCTCCCAGAAGGCCCTCGAGACCCCCTACCTGCAGAAGAACATCGACGCGACCCGGACGGCATACGGCCTGGACGGCATCGACGTCACCCCGCGGTATGACGCGAAGACGACCGCGACGGCGGGGCAGTTGCGCGACGACGCCGCCACCATCCCGGGCATTCGTCTCGTCGACCCGATCGTCGTCGCCCCGACCTTCCGCCAGTTGCAGGCGCTCAAGGACTACTACGCCTTCCCCGACGCCCTCGACGTGGATCGCTACACGATCGACGGCAAGGAGTCCGACATGGTCGTGGCCGTCCGCGAACTCAACCTGGACGGCGTGCCCAGCGCCCAGCGGAACTGGCTCAACGACCACACGGTCTACACCCACGGCTTCGGCGTGGTCGCGGCATACGGCAACCGGCGCGCCCCCGACGGGGGTCCGGTGTTCGCCGAGCGCAACATCCCGTCGACGGGCGACCTGCCGCGCTTCGAGCCGCGGATCTACTTCGGCGAGCAGTCGCCCGACTACTCGATCGTCGGGGGAGTCGCCGCGGACCACGCCCTCGAGTTCGACTATCAGGACAAGTCCGGTCAGAAGAACACGACGTATGCCGGGACCGGCGGCGTCCCGATCGGATCGTTCCTGCGGCAGGCGGCCTATGCGATCAAGTACAAGGAGGTCAACTTCCTCCTCTCCAACACCGTCTCCGCGCAGTCCCGGATCCTCGACCACCGCACCCCGCTCGACCGGGTCAAGCGGGTCGCACCCTGGCTCACCCTCGACGGCAATCCCTACCCGACCGTCGTCGACGGACGGGTGCTGTGGGTCGTCGACGGCTACACCACGTCCGACCACTATCCGTATTCGTCCCTGCAGAATCTCGACCAGGCGACGTCCGACTCGACGACCGAGCGCCTGAGCAGCGTCACGGCGATCACGTCCGGCAATGTCAACTACCTCCGCAACTCGGTCAAGGCAACCGTCGATGCCTACGACGGGACCGTCCACCTCTATGCGTGGGACGAATCCGACCCGGTGCTGCGGACGTGGATGAAGACGTTCCCGGGCACGGTGGAGCCGACCACGGCGATCAAGGGCACGCTCATGTCGCACCTGCGCTATCCCGAGGATCTGTTCAAGGTCCAGCGCCAGATGCTCAGCCGCTATCACGTCGAGAAGGCGGAGGACTTCTTCGGCGGTAACGACTTCTGGAAGGTGCCCGACGACCCGGCGCAGGAGGGGCAGAACGTCTTCCAGCCGCCCTACTACCTCACTCTGCAGATGCCGGAGCAGGATCGGCCGACCTTCTCGCTGACCACGACGTTCATGCCGACCGGTGACCGCGAGGTCCTCTCCGGCTTCCTCGCCGTCGACTCCGATGCGGGGAACCAGGACGGGGTCAAGGCGACCGGCTACGGCAAGCTGCGCATGCTCGTCCTGCCGCGCGACTCCAGTGTCAAGGGCCCGGGACAGGTCCAGAACGACATCAACTCCTCCAACGACAACTCGCCGGACGTCGCCCTGACCCTGTCGCAGTTCCTCAACACCAACCGCAGCGCCGGGTCCAAGGTCACGCTGGGCAACCTCCTGACCCTCCCCGTCGGCGGTGGGCTGCTGTATGTCGAGCCGATCTATGTCAGCGCCAACACGACCTCGGCCTACCCCCTCAACCGGGTGACCGTCGTCGCCTTCGGCGACAAGCTCGCCTGGGCCTACACGCTCGAGGGCGCCCTCAACGGGCTGTTCGGCGGCGACTATCAGGGCGACGGGACACCGACGACCCCGACCTCCCCGCAGACGCCCGGGAACCCCGGGACACCGTCCAGTGGCGATGTCGCCGCCCTCGACAAGGCGCTCCAGGACTTGCAGAAGGCGTTCGCCGACGGCCAGGCCGCCCTCAAGGCCGGCGACTTCGCGAAGTACGGCGAGGCGCAGAAGGCCGCCCAGGACGCGCTCGCCCGCGCGATCGCCGCGGCCCCCAAGAGCGGGACGGCGAGCGTCACGAACTGAGTCACGCGGCATACGGACCGGGGGCGATTTGGCCGGACACCCCCCGGCGACGTATGGTTTGTCCACCGACGCGGGGTGGAGCAGCTCGGTAGCTCGCCGGGCTCATAACCCGGAGGTCGCAGGTTCAAATCCTGCCCCC